>NZ_JBPLBG010000076.1:0-9880 GCF_054039255.1 Candidatus Harpocratesius sp. | reverse complement strand
GTTAAAACGAAGAAAAGTCAATTCCAGCAATACTTTTTATTTTTTCAAAATCTTGTTTGTCCCGAGTAATAATTCTCGAAATCCCCATAGATAATGCAGATCCAGCAATCAAACAATCATTTTGCTTAATTGTTAATCCTTTACCTTGAGCTTGTGCATAAATTGTTGCTCCCTTTTCAGCTGCTTCTTTTGAAAATTCTAATACAGTACATGCTTGTAATAGTTGATTATAATCATCAAGAAACTGATCTACTAAATGAGGACGTCCTTTTTTTAAATAGAGATTTGCGATAATTCCTAAATATACTTCATAGACAGATATAGAACTGATAAAGATCGGGTTGTTTTCTTTTACAATTTTTCTTATAAAATCAACAATCGATGATTCCCCTCTTAAAAATCCAATAATTATGTTAGAATCAATCAATATCGCCACTTTTCTACACTAAATTCAATATTTTAAATCATATTAATCGGATCATTTGGTTGATTTCTTGTTTTTTCAACTATTTTCTCTACAAAATCTATTGCTTCTTTATTATCAGGTATTTTACTCCACGCTCCAGCTAGTTTTAATATATTTTCTTGCCGATTTATTAGTCGAAGTATGGTTTGAGAAAAACTCTCGCCTTTTAACTGAAATTTTTTTAAAAGAATATATACATCTTCTGTGATTGAAATTGATTTTGATGCCATTATCCTAGATCTATATATCGATGTGATCACTTTTATAGTTATTTCTTATTGAATTAAAATCAATGAATAACCTTATATTCTCACAGAATGTTAACCAACTTTTTTCTGAACAAAAACCATTTTTAGCTAGAAGAGAACACTAAAATTTATAAATGAAAAAAAAACAAATATTTCAAGAAGAAAAATAGATATTACAATAATTCTCTTCTTCGTTTTTATTTCTGCCTCAACTTTAAAAACAAATGGAATAAACATGGAAAATACAACATTGCCAAATGGAAACCTTATCGGTTATAGATTAAATTTTGAAAAAAAAGAGTCTGAAAATTTTATTAATGGCATTAATTTTCATAGATTTAAATACATTGATGATAATTTTTCAAAAAGTAGAAATAGTCAATTGACTAATATTTGGAAATATATAAATTAAATTATATCAAAATACGCTTAATGAATCTTAACACATTAAAGCCATACTATTATTCTATACAAGAAGAAAAAAAAAAGACATACTTCAAATACTTCAAACTACTTTTAGTGCGAATTAGTTTAAAATTTCACCCTCAGGTGGTTGGGGAAACCCACGTTCCAGAATTTTGCGGATTGTCTCCATTCGATCTTCATTCAGTTCTGGATCTATTTCCTCGATGAAGATTGCACCTTTTGGACAATATTCAACACACTGAGGCTCTCCAAACGATGTGCTGATGCACATGTCACACATTATCGCCTTTTTGTTCTTAGTATGAACAGTAATGGCTCCAAATGGACATGAACGCACACAAGCACCGCAACCATCACACTTACTTTGATCTACTTCCAAAATACCAGTTTCTAAATTTTTTGTGATAGCACTAAGAGGACAAGCTTTTACACAATCAGGATCATAACACGAAACACAGCTTATACTGGAATTGATTATAGGTTCGATTCGGACTCGATGGATTCGTGAATTCATCGGATTAAAAACATCGTCGTGAACCATTCCACAAACGGATTCGCAAATCTCGCAACCTGTACATCGGGCAGGATCGACTACTAAAATCCGATGAACAATTGCTGCAGTATCTGTGCTTGGATTTTTTTCTGTTTCTGAAACTTTATTTGCTTTTGTTGCCATAATCATCACCTAAATTTTCCCTATCACAAAATCTAAGCCTCGAGCTTTGAGGGTTTCTTCTTTCGGGTAACCGCGTTCGTCCCAGCCACGTGCAAGATAATATTGTTTGATTCCTTCCCAAAATCCTTTTTCATCATTGTACCATCCTTTAGTAGGTCCATCGAGGTTAGGTTCATGGAAATTTCGCCATGGAAGCGAATCTTCACTCATAGGTTCAACTCCTTCGGCTTGACATTCCCGAATATTGAAACATTTTGCTAAATCGTGAATTCTATGACCTGCAGTTTCGATTTCTTCTCCTGTCATAGGAATGCCTGTCACCATTTCATATACTTCAGCAATTTCTGGTAATCCACGATGATAAATTCCTCGCGTAAATTTGCACACAACTAGTGAATCAATCACTGCCATAAATGCATCTTGCCCAGCTAAAGCTTGACCTCTTTTGTCAAGTTCATCGTATTTCTTTCGATCAAACTTCTTTTTCATATCATAACCATAAGAACCATTTCGGAGATGGCACGCACCTCTTAGTGAGACAGCAAACCCAATAGATGCAGTAGTTAATCCTTTTAATTCATAACCTGGAATACCCATTCCTTTTATTTCACATGAGAATTTCCAAGCATCCCCTCCCAACTTTTTAGCAGCATCATGTGAACCATCCGCTAAAAGATCTCCAGCTGGAGTTGATCGGAAGCATATATCTTCAATAAGTTGAACAACCGCCTTATAATCTCCCCATTGAAGACCATTTTTATAAACAGGATTATCTCCGAGCATTTCTTTAGTTATATATCCTTTTTCATAAGCTTCAATAGCAAATCCTAAAGTTGTACCCCCTGTCATGGTATCAATTCCGTACTTATCACACATTTCAACCATTTTAATAATAGCGGGAAAATGATCGATTAAGCAGACAGAACCGAGAGCATAAATACTTTCATAATCTACACTTGAAACGACGTTTGGATAATCCGGATCATCCGGTTTAGTCGCACATAAATGATCACAAGCAATTGGACATTGACTGCATCCAGTCTTTTTTACAACCCATTTTTCATCCATAGTTTCTCCAGAAATCGCATCTGCTTTATCCCAATAACCTGTTTGAAAGTTTTTTACAGGTAAAACACCGAGATCATTGAATTTCATAACATTTATTGGTGTGCCTAAATCACGATATTTTAGTGTGTCTTTTCCATTTGCTAATTGGATTAATTCTTTTGCTTTTTCCATAAATTCTTTCGGTTTTGCCACTTTAATGGCTTTAGTTCCTCGAAAGGCCATTGCTTTAACATTTTTTGAGCCCATAACAGCACCTAATCCTGTTCTTCCTGCTTGTCGAGCTCTATCATTAGTAATACAAGCTAATTTTGCTAAATTTTCTCCTGCTTGGCCAATACCCATAACAGAAATGCGATGATCACCAAACATATTGCGAATTTCTTCTTCAACAGTCCAGATATCTTTTCCCCAAAGAGTATCTTTACACGGTATGATATTAACGGCATCATCATCGAAGAAAATAAAGACAGGTTCGGGAGCTTTGCCAGTAAGAATAATCAAATCAATTCCTGCCCTTCGCATTTGCGCACCACATGATCCTGAACTGATCGCAAATCCAATTCGTTTTGTTAAGGGAGATTTTGCACCTACACAATATTTGGATGAAGTGGGTACAATTGTTCCTGGAAATGGTCCAATTGCCATTACAAATGGATTTCGAGGATCAAATGGATCTGCGCCTTTCGGGCATTCATCCCATAATATTTTTGTAACAAACCCGTAGCCACCAATGTACTGTTTACAGAAATCTTGGCTTAAGGTTTCTTTTCTAATTTCACCCGTGGTTAAATTGATGCGCACACAAGTTTGAGTATATGCTTCTACCATAATTTTCACCAAATTTTATTCTTGTTTATTTTTATAGATTTTATTTTTTTTTTTAAAATCGATTATTCATTCCAAAGAAAATTCTTTCTCCATTGTAATGATCGATTAAGGCAGATATAACATCTTTCATGCTATCTTTTATTGATGACCCGAAATCTTCAAATCGTAGACGAGATTTAGCTTTCAATTCTTCACGTGCTTTATTTTCAATCTCATCACTTAAGATCCAAGCAGGCATGTTTTTTTGAACCCAATCTCGTAGATGATCCTTATTCAATGCTTTTATTTCATCAGGAACTAATTCTTGCAATTTATTAAGAATATTCTGAATATAATCCATACTAAATGGTTTACCACCATCTAAAGCAACAAATAATTCTTCTAAATAGGCTTCTCGATTGAAAGTATCAAGTGATGCAATAATAGTTTTCAAACTTGTTTCCAGAAATTCATTAGGAATGATTTGATTCCTATTTAAAACTGCCATAGTAAGATAATAATTTAACTGCATAACTTTTCTGTTATCCCAGAATTCTTTCCCAATAGGATCCATGTTTTTAATTTTCTCTACAATATGATCAACCATTTTTAATACAGATTTTTCATCAGGATCATCAAAATTAAAAGAAATTACATTTTGAAACTGTCCAACTTGAGATTTTATTTCAACAGGATGTTTTTCAAGAGAATTCATCAATTGTTTTAAATTTTCTTCGGTCAATTCCAGGATAAGTTGATTATCTTTAGGAATAAATCCCAATTGCAACAGAAATGACTTGAATTCAGTATCCTCAGGAATATCAATATTAATTTGAGTCACACCAGTCAATCCAAAATATTCTAATAAACGAACAAAAACATAATCGAGAATATTTCGAAAAATGTGAGATTTATTTAATCCTGTAGGCCCGAATTTTAATTCATTTCCCACCCGTTCAATTCCAACAAACATGCCAATATGATAGCCGTTTGCATAAATATCAACAATTTCAGTGGTAGTTTTGCGCGGGCGCTTGGTTATTTTAATAATTTCTTTATCGCCAAAATTTACTTCAATAGGAAAAAATTCCCGAGTATGAAAAAATTTCGAAGATAAATTATTCGATTTTGATTCTGCGGTTATTTTTCGACACCTCAAATCCGGTTTGTGAGTGGAGAATAGATATCACTCATCACATGATATAGGTAGTAAAATACGCTTTACTATTAGAATTTTTATTTGTGTACCTTATAAAGATCATACAAACTATTTTAGGTAAGAATAATGAAAAAGACAAAATCAGCAAATATTTTGATAGTTTCTTCTAAATCATCGAGAAAATCTATTGTAATAACTTGCAACAATTTGTTATGGAATTATCTGTGATGGAAATAAAGTCAAGCAAATAAAAGAAAAGAATTTGTATAAGTCTTGAAAAATTTAAAATATGTAATTTATTTCCCTAAACTTATCCACACTAAGTTTTTTTTTGCTATTAATACAGGAGATTGGTGGAAAATATTTTCCAATCCTATGAAACTATTAAAAAAGTAAAATTGAATAATTGAGTGTATTCTATTTTTTTAAATTTCTGTGGAATTTCGAATTCCAACAAATTTTAATCGATTAAAACATCTTCTATACTGAGTTTTTTTTATGTCGATGATTTCGTTAATTTTAAACATATTTCTTTAAAACATCTTAGAAGATTTGCCAAAAGTTGAAAATATTGACTTCTTGAAGATTAATAAGTCCATTTTACCCAGATTTCTGTCTAATCTTAATTTAGAGTGAAATCATTATACTTAATATATTTATTTGATAATTCATTAAACTTAATTAGAAATTATTATGGGAGATTGAAGTTGATTCATATTTATTACGGAAAAAGAGCCAATATTTATCAAACACGGCTAGACAACTTTATTGGCAAGAAAAAACTTGATAAATACGACATGAAGGTCCCTAAAGATTATAGGAACGCCTGAAAAAAATTAAATGGTTGTATGTTCACAAACGCAAAAAGGCGAAAACGCAAAGAATAATTCCGAAATCACAAGTGAAACTACATGATTTTATTCAATGGGAGCCAATGCTTACGGGAAAATACTTATATCGCTTTCCACGAATAAATTATGTGCAATATTCTGATTTTGCTGAAAATAATATTTCTAAATTAGAATGGAACATGATTCATTTCTTGCCAAAATATGATGGTGCTTTTGAAAATCTTTTTGAGTTTAATAGTCTTACATACTTTGATGACTTACAAGAGCGGTTGGAAGATTTGGGAGTCCTTTTTAAGAAATTATTTATCAAGAATATCTTAATTTTTAAGTTTTTATAGTTGAATTTAGGATTCAAAGATTTCAGAGGAATTGAAAAATTTATCGGTTTACTCCAAATCTTCCTGTTTATGGGCTTCCAGTTCATTCATGGAATCTCCCTTCCGCAACAGATTTGAGTTACGTTCTCAAAAGACTTCCTGCTGAAGATGTTTATACTTATTTTCAGCAGTTAGTTGATGAGTGTGTTAGTTATGGATTATTTATTCGCCGAATTTTAATTTGGGACTGCCAATTTATACATGCAAACAGAAATAATAATCGAAAAAAAGATACAAAAAAATATGGGGATTCTGATGCAAGATATTGCAGACATAATAGAAAAAAGAAAGAAGTTGGATATGATCCAGGATTTATAAATGCGTATTGCAAAGATTGGTGGTTTTCAATATTTTTCAAAATGTTTCCAAGAAATAGAAGCTACAGCAAAGCATTTCGAGAAACAATAAGCGCTTTTTTGAAAACGACTAAATATCAATGGGATATAGTAATTGCTGATTCAGGACATTATTCAAAGGAGAATTTAGAATATATTCGTTGCAAAAGGATTCTTCTAATAATTCGTTCACGAAAAAGGATAAAGAATCAACCTGTGAAGGAATTAAAGAAAGGATATTATTTCAATAAGAAATATATTCCAAAAGGATGGACTAATGAATATTATCTTAAAATTTATGAATTTCGTCCTATGATTGAACAAGGAAATTCTTACAATAACACCTATTATTACACTTCAAGGTTAAATACACATGGTATTGAATCTGCCATCAAAAATCGTGCCTTTATTTACATTTTAGAACTCCTTAAAGCCCTTACAACCTATAAAGTGGGACGTCCAGATTTATTGATGAAACAAACAGCATTTGAAAATTCTAAGCAAATCTATTGGCGTGAAATGATTCCGCGGTTAGCAGAGAGTAACAATTATAAAATCCTGACTAACTGGTTGAAAAGTTCGACATAAAAAAGAATGATATATGCGAATATTTTGTCGGCACAATTTTCACAAGATTTTAGATTTGACTAAAATTTAAAAAAATAGAATACACTCAATTTGTTCTAAAATTTAATTTAATATTAGAATTCTGATGAATTATCTAAATGAAGAATCTATTAATTCACATCACTTTTTTAATCTTTTTCACATGTTTTTCTCACACCATGAATTTTTATATCAGAGATTTACGTTTCATTGTATTCAAGAAATTTAATTGAAAATTATGATTAAAAGTTAAACAAGATAATACTAAAGGATTATTAAGAAAAATAATGAAAGCACGAATCTTTTGTTTGATCTTTTCTGTTTTTTTGATCTTGCAAATAATATTAATTATATTGAGTTGATCAACTAAGTTTAAAGTATATTTTAGTATGGCCAGTACATCTTGGAATTTCTTTATCAGATAAGTCATTAAAATGGAAGAAATTGAATATTATTTTACAATATCAGTCAATTTACCTTGAGAAAAAACCAATTTTGCCATAATTTCTTGAGAATATAACTGAATATCTCTTTTGATGAATATATTTGAATAAACATTAAATTATTCTCTTATTTTGCATTATTTAGGAAAGAACACTCATGATTTTGACATTGATAACTTTTTATGCGGTGTGATACTCGTTTTTTTGTCCTATCTTCCTCAATCAAGTGATATTTGTAAAATTTACGGCATATTTGAATTGATTTAAGCACAATCTGTTCATCATCATCAGATTCTATTACAAAATCATGATATTTTTTTGTAACTGGCATTTTAAGGCGAGTTGTCATAATTATTCAATACAGAGGTGTAACTTAAACTTTATGGAAATCTTTAACCAAGCATTTTTGAGTGAAAGTATATCGTTTATCTAGAAAATTAATATGCATAGTGAACAGTCGGATTGATATGTTGAGAGAAATTTACGAATGGATAATAAAATTAAAAAATTAAAACAAACCTCAAATTTTAAAAATCATTCAATTAATTGAAAAGTATAAAAAATTCCTATATTCGATTTGAAGTAAAAATGAATTTGCCTGAAAAAGAAGATACAAGAACAGTCGAACCACTGATTGAAGCCTTAAAAGATTCAGACAAATGGGTGCGAAAAGAAGCAGCAGAAGCATTAGGGAAAATGGGGGATACAAGAGCAGTCGAACCACTGATTGAAGCCTTAAAAGATTCAGACGAATGGGTGCGAAATAAAGCAGCAGAGTCTTTAGGTAAACTAGGAGATATAAAAGCAGTTGAACCCTTGATTCAAACATTAAAAGACTCAAATATATGGGTGCAAAATGAAGCAGCAGAAGCATTGGGTAAAATAGGGGATACAAGAGCAGTCGAACCATTGATTCAAGCCTTAAAAGATTCAGACGAATGGGTGCGAAAAGAAGCAGCAGAATCTTTAGGTAAAATAGGAGATAAAAGAGCGGTCGAACCGCTGATTAAAGCCTTAAAAGATTCAGACGAATGGGTGCGAAAAGAAGCAGCAGAAGCATTAAGTAAAATAGAGGATACAAGAACAGTCGAACCGCTGATTAAAGCCTTAAAAGATTCAGACGAATGGGTGCGAAAAGAAGCAGCAGAAGCATTAGGTAAAATTAAGGATGCAAGAACAGTCGAACCACTGATTAAAGCCTTAAAAAATTCAAATATCTGGGTACGAAGAAATGTAGCAGATTTTTTAGGTAAAATAGGGGATACAAGAGCAGTCGAACCGCTGATTAAAGCCTTAAAAGATTCAGACCAATGGGTGCGAAAAGAAGCAGCAGAAGCATTAGGTAAACTAGATGATACAAGAGCAAAAATCTTTTCTTTTCTTTATATAAATGATTTAAAAGCAATTCTTTCGATGGGAATTACTGCAGTCGAACCACTGATTCAGGCCTTAAAAGATTCAAATTTTTATGTGCAAAGGAGATCAGCAAAAGCTTTGGGTGAAATAGGAGATAAAAGAGCAGTCGAACCACTGATTGAAGCCTTAGAAAATTCAGACCAATGGGTGCGAAAAGAAGCAGCAGAAGCATTAGGTAAACTAGATGATACAAGAGCAAAAATCATTTCATTTCTTTATACAAATGATTTTGAAGAAATTTTTTCAATGGGAATTGCTACAGTCGAGTCACTGATTGAAGTCTTTAAAGATCCAAATATCTGGGTGCGAAGAAATGCAGCAGAGCCTTTAGGGAAAATAGGGGATACAAGAGCAGTCGAACCACTGATTGAAGCCTTAGAAGATTCAGACGAATGGGTGCGAAGAAAAGTAGCGGAGGCATTGGGTAAAATAGGAGATACAAGAGCAGTGGAACCACTGATTGAAGCCTTAGAAGATTTAGACAAAGATGTGCGAACAACATCAGCAGAAGCATTAGGTAAACTAGATGATACAAGAGCAGTCGAACCACTGATTAAAGCCTTAGAAGATTCAGACAAAGATGTGCGAACAACATCAGCAGAAGCATTAGGTAAATTAGACGATACAAGAGCAGTCGAACCACTTATTAAATGCTTAGCAGATTCAGACAAAGATGTACGAACAACATCAGCAGAAGCATTAGGTAAATTAGACGATACAAGAGCAGTCAACCCACTGATTCACGCCTTAAAAAATTCAAATATCTGGTTACGAAGAAATGTAGCAGATTTTTTAGGTAAAATAGGGGATACAAGAGCAGTCGAACCACTTATTAAATGCTTAGCAGATTCAGACAAAGAAGTGCAATTTAATGCAGCAAAAGCATTGGGTGAAATAGGAGATAAAAAAGCAGTTGAACCCCTGATTGAAGCCTTAGAAGATTCAGACATAGATGTGCGAATAACATCAGCAGATGCATTAGGTAAACTAGGAGATATAAGA
>NZ_JBPLBG010000075.1:0-91518 GCF_054039255.1 Candidatus Harpocratesius sp. | reverse complement strand
TGAAAAACAGGGCTATTTTAGGAGATAATTTGATTTTACAAATAAAATAAATTATGTCGGAGTAATTTTCAAATGAAATGCAATATAAAGATTAAAAAAATTAATTAACTTGTAAACTTAAGATATAAAAAAATATTTTTTTAGATTTAGATCTATGGATTAATTTCATTACGTTGTTTTTCAAGTTCAGCTTCGTAGTGAGTTTGACACAACCCTCCAGATGGAAGAATTCGAAGATCTGTTTTTTTATCAAAGAAATGAATTTGATCATCCATGAATTGCACTTTTACTGGTTCATCGATCTTCAATTTTGTAATTCCTTCTTGTTTGACAATAATTTCTAAATTATCGAAAATTGAATTACGAGATTTTCTTTTAATAGAAAAATCAATATATACAAATGTATCTGAACCAATAGGTTCTAGAACACCAATTGTTGCATCCAGTTTTGCTTCAGGAGTATTCAATAAAATATGTTCAGGTCGGATACCCAAAGTTACTTCTTTATTAATAAAATCACTTAATCCTACTTTATAATAATCAGGAATATTATATGAAAATGCTTCTGATACAAATTGAAGTTGTTCACTGTTTTTTTCGATTCTTCCTTCAACAAAATTCATAGGAGGAGATCCGATGAAACCAGCTACAAACTTATTCACTGGTTGTCGATACACTTCTTCTGGAGTTCCAACTTGATTTGCTATGCCTTCATTTAACACTACAATACGATTTCCTAATGTCATTGCTTCTATTTGATCATGAGTTACATATAAGGTCGTAACTCTAAGCTTTTTGGTTAATCGTTCTAATTCAGCCCGCATTTGAACCCTAAGTTTTGCATCTAAATTGCTTAACGGTTCATCCATTAAGAAAGCTTTTGGATTTCGAATAATTGCACGCCCTAATGCAACTCGCTGGCGCTGTCCACCACTCAATTGTTTAGGTTTTTTCCAAAGTTGAGTCTCAATGCCCAATAACTCAGATGTTTCTTTTACCTTTTGCCTAATTTTCTCTTCTCTTGAAAGATATTCTTGAAATATTGGAATCTTCATTTTCATTGCCCAAAAACGAAGATTCATCATTTTAATATCTTGTCTAGTCTCAGGGAAGGAATATAACATAAAAATCCACCCCAAAATCCCTGCAACAAATATTAAATTAATATATTCCGGAACAATTTTACCCAAAAGCTGGCAAAATCCATAATATAAACCAACAATACCTCCGTAAAATAAAAGAAGAGCCATCGAAATCATCAAGTTTGCCCATTTTATTTTCTCTCGATTTCTGATACCAAATGCAAGGTTTTCATAGATTGTATAATGGGGATATAAAGCATAGGACTGAAAAACCATAGCTATATTCCTATCTTTCGGAGATATATCATTGATTATTTCTCCATCAATAGAAATAGTACCATTAGTTATAGTTTCTAATCCCGCCAACATTCGCAGTGTGGTAGTTTTCCCACATCCGGATGGTCCGACTAAACAAACGAACTCTTCATCAGATACTTCTAAATTAAAGTTCTTAACTGCTTCAAATGTTCCAAATTTTTTAGTGATATTCTTAAATTCTATTTTTGCCATTTTAATATCTCCTTACTTTACACTTCCTGCAACAGCACCTTTAGCTAAATCTTTTTGCATAAACAAAAAGAACAATACAACAGGCAATGCAACCAGAATAGAATACGGAGCAAGTAATTCAAAAAAAGGAGCTTGATCTTGAGCATTCTCATAATTATCCGATAATAATGGTAAGGTATAATTTTGAGGTGATCGTAATAATGTCCGTGCTAAAATAAAATCTTGCCAAGAACTGAGAAAAGTGAAAATTAAAACTGCGACTAATCCAGATCGAGCAAGTGGGAATGCAATTTTTGCAAAATTACCAAATCTTCCCGTACCATCAATAATAGCAGCTTCTTCAATATCTACAGGGATAGTTTCAAAATAACCTTTCATCATCCAAGTACAATAAGCAGTAGTCCCAACGGCAGAAGCTAACAAAATTCCACCAAATGTATCTACAAAACCTAAAGAAGCCCATATTACATATTGAGGGAGTAAAAGAATGATTCCAGGAAACATTTGTGTCGTTAGGATTAAATAAGTTAAGAAACTATTCCCTTTAAACTTAAAACGTGCTAAAGCATAAGCAGAGGTGACTGAAATCATAATTCCAATTAATCCAGTTCCCAAACCTAAACCAAAACTTCTTAAAAGTGCACCACTAAATGAAGGTTCATCAGAAGAAACTGCAAACATGACACTTGAATAATTTAAAATTAAATTATATAATGGTGAACCAGGTGATGCACCCCTTAAAATCTCTTGATATGAAGAAAGTGACACTTTAATTACCAGATATACGGGAAAGAGCGAAAAGATGACATAAGCGATTAACACTACATAAAATGGAGTCATTTTTATTATTTGAGAACTATTTTGAATAAATTTCTCCTTTGATTCATTAGATTGAAAGAAATATTTATTAAAATCAACAATCATTAAACCAATAACAGCAATAAGACCAATTATGCCCCAAATTAATACTGTAATATTATTTGCTTCTTCTTTAAAATAAAGCTTAATTAAGTTAATAAAATAAATTAAGAAACCTCCTAATATTACCAAAAACAAAATTCCGAGAATTTTAATAATATTTTCTTTCTTAGGACTATTTTGAATTATATTAAAAGCAAACAAAACAAATACAGCCAGATATAAGAACATGAAAATCAAAGTAGAAATTTCCATAAATTCCGAATAATTTCCTATATCCCCTCGAATCCAATCTGCACCGCTTTGAACTTGATCAACTGTATCTGGAATGGTTTCAATTATTTTAATAGATTGATTAATCCAAAAACTTGTAAAGATCGCAATTCCAGTATAAATTAAACCAAGAATTGAAACCATACGCATTTTGTCATCCCAATTTTTATTTCTTATGACATACACGATTATTGCTATTGAAACAATGGTTAAAACAACCAAAGTTGCAAAATAAATTCCATAATTCATGTGCAATAATCGTAATACACGAGATAAATCCCCATCAGGTTGATCTCTATGATAGATTGGATTGTTATTTTTCCATAAAGATCCAGTCCCATATTTAATACGGTTCCATAATATCGTTTCTGTCTGCCAAAAACCTCCAATTATAAGAATTAATCCCATCACTATTAAAATCACAAGAAAATTTATTGGTCGAGTTTTAAATTTCTGGTTATTCACAGAGACATTGATATTATTTAAATCATTATTAATTTCTTTTGTCATAGTGATTTTCAACCTCCTTTAAAGTTTCTTTAGGTTCGCTTTTTTCTAATTGACTCATTTCTATATATCGATTGTAAATCTTTTCTTCCAACGTTCCTTCTTCACCTATAAAGATTTTATCTGGATTAAATATCTTCTTGTAAGCCCGAGTGAAAGTTGTTAACAGTAGGAATACAATGAAACTTAAAGCAGCGGCTCTTGCATAATCGCGAGATTCATCAAATAAACTATAAATAAATGTTACAAAAATGGAATATAGCCGACTATTTGGAAGATTTTGTCCTTGTGCCAGAATATAAACAACATTAAATAAATTAAAGGTCCAAACAAATCCTAGCAATGATACTGTAAAAAGAGTAGGTTTAATTAAAGGAAAAGTTATTGATTTAAATTGAATCCATGCATCGGCTCCATCTATTTCTGCAGCTTCATAAAGATCTGGGGGGATACCTTGCATAGCAGCTAAGAAACTAACCATCATGAAAGGAACTCCTAACCAGATATTAATAATTATAGCTGAAAAAGTAATCATGATAAACCTTTTATTTAAAATATATACTGAAGAATTTATCCAAAAAGAATCACCTGTAGTATCTTCTATATTGATTATTTTATAACTGAATAAATTGTTCTCAATTCCACCTAAAATCGGATTGATATAATAATATAGAAGCCATCCTAAAAGTATTCCTATGATTAAAAATACACTTCTAATTAAAGCTCGATAAGATTTATCTTTTATAATTTTTAGTTCAAAGAAATTGATTGATATTGAAAGAACTGCAAAAATAACTAGAGCACCAAGAATAATTGAAATTAAATTACCAACATTAAATGTGAAAAATCCTTTTGGAAAAATCTTATCTGTATTTTTTCCTAAAAATCCATTTGGATTAAAAATGAAATTTTTCCATATCAATGTTGATGCAAATGAAGGAATTGCCCAAGGAATTATAAAAATACTGCGGAAAAAACCTTTTCCGGCAAATTCACGGTTCATTAAAACAGCTAATAAAATTCCAATTATAACATGAAAACACACACAGATAACTGTCCAAAAAACAGTATTAAACAATATTTGGACAAAATCTAGTTCTGTTGCGGTTAATACTACTCTATAATTCTCTAGTGGAATTACAATTGGAATGTAATTCCATATAAATCTTAAAATCCATAACAAAAAGGGAGCAACTAATAACCCTGAAAGTAAAACAATTAAGGAAATTACTGGACTGGAAAGTTTGGATTTTTTCTTGAATATTCTATATCCTAAATTAATATATAAAAGATAAAAAATGGCTAAAACTAATAAAAATAATCCATAACTAATATCACCATTAGCTGAAAAAATACTGGTATCTGTATATGTAAAAAATTCAAAAAACGAAGTATTATTTAAGTTTTTAAAATTGAAATAGAATTCAAATAATCGATCTCCTAAATCTCCAGCTGTAGGATTTATATATAAACTCATAATTAAAGCGAAGAAAATAGGTAAGAAAATGAAGATAATAATGGAAAGTAAAGCAGGAAGAAGAAAGAGATAAGCCGTAGCAAGATCATTTGAACGCATCGTTCCTTTTGATTTCTTGCGTTTGGTTGTTTTTTTAACTTGTATTTGTGTTGCAGTTGTAATAGTTGACATTCTTATTACCCCCGAAGAAAAGAAAAAAAGGAAAAAAAAATTAATTCCTTCGATTCCGTAAAAGAAGGAATGTAGTAATAGCAATCACTCCAATGAATAAACTGATAGGATAAGAAGGAATCGAACTTGTTCCTTGAATCACATCATCAGTTGAAACTCCTGATTTTTTGGGCAAATATTCTGCCCACCTTACCAAAGTATTTGCAATACATTCATCAAGTGAAATTTCTCCAGCTAAATATTCATTAATTCGATCCCCGAAGTCGGTTTCGATTTTAGCCCAATCTTTCGAAACAGGAACACGAAGTGCTGATTGAACCGCATCCCAATAAGCTTTAACATAAGGATAAGAAAATGCTTCCTTAACTTCTGACATTTCCATTACGCTTTTTCGAGAAGGAACGTGATAATAATCAATCGCACCAATTTTTTGAGCTTCTTGACTACTCATATATTTAGCGAACAATACTGAAGCATTGTATTCTGCAGAATTTGGAACTACATGTTTGGATATTACATAACCATGACATCCCACAGGTGCACCTCTATGACCTTCTTCATCATGAGGTAGTTGTAAGATTCCAAGATTATCTCCACCTTGAAAAATAGGTTCTATTTCAATGTTCTGTTTTAATTCCCAAGGTCCTTGATTAATCATTGCCACTTTTCCTAAACGAAAACTTGGATTCAAAGGACCCCAACCTTGATCTAACCAATTTGGAGTAACTGAACTATCAGTAAGGTTTTTCAAGAATTGAAGAGCTAATCGTGATTCAGGGCTATCGATAGCAACAGAATCTATATAAATTTCATCATTGTAGAACATTTGAGCGCCATGACCAAAATAATAGGGTTGTGCACCAAACATCATTCCTGCTAAAGTTGTAGCATAAACATAATGGGTTTCTCCTCCATATTCGTATTCAGTTCCATTAACTTGATTCAAAATGTCCAAATATTCATCCCAAGTCCATGAAGTATTAATGCTTAAAGTACTTGTATCAATTCCAGCCAATTCAAAGATTTCTTTATTATACATAATTGCTGGCGTGTCGACTAATTGTGGATATGCCCAAATTTGGTCATTTCCTTCAGAATCAGGATATGTGACCATTTCAATGGAAATATTGATGAAATCATCTAAATCTTCTTGAGAAAAAGTATCTGTCAATGGATTCAACATACCTGATGCAGCAAATTCTGGAATCCAATCCCGAGTAGCACGCATTACATCAGGTTCTGTATTAGCAATATACGAACTAGTAAAAAGATTGCGCGCATCGAAAAAATCGACATATAAAGCATTAACTTCAATATCAGGATGTTCAGCTTCAAACTCTGTAACTAATTGAACAACTCCTGGTTCTTCAGCAATATTTTCAGTATACCAAAAATTAATGCTTATGACAGCGGATTTTGGTTTTTGTGTATCTCCAACAACATTCGGGACAAATGCAAATCCAGAAATTGTAAGTAAGACTAAAAAGAATACAATTTGCTTTTTAATTTTCATAATAATTCCTCCATTTTTTAGTAAAAAAAGAAATCAATCCCAATCCTATTATGCTACTTACTATTATTAATGATGGACTTCCAAATGAAATAAAATTACCTCCTGATTTTTCTCCATAGAATTCGAAACTACTGACATCTTGCCCAATGGCGGGATGATCTGCTTGTCTGAGTACTTTAGCATCAATTCTTACTTGTAACGAAGTTGCACAAGTTGAGCCATTTTGTGCTCCTCGAATCATCGAAGTTACTTCCCCACTAAATATATCTTTAACATATAAAGTCCAAAATCGAGAAATATATACTCCGGTGGCACTATCAACCAAAGGTTTATATGATTGAATAATAGTATTTTCAGAAAGACTGGTATCAGAATATATTGAATCAATTGCAGGAAGTAAATATTCATTCTTAGCATATTCTTTCATTGAATTACTTGAACATAAGAAATTAGCCAAATTTAGCGCTTCTGTACGGTGAATTGTGGAATTACTAATCATTAAAGCGGTAACCTTCAAAAATGGAGCTTGGCCAGTTTCATCTTTTGGTACAGGGGCAATTCCTAATTTCGATATATTTGAGAAAATTCCACTAGACATAAGTTTCTTCAAATCTTGAGAAAACAACATAGTAGAACTTACATTTCCATTTAGTGCAAAATCTTCGTAAATCTTATCTGTTTTTAAGCTATTATCAACATTTACATAATAACCAGATTTATACGATGGAGTCAATTCATAATAATTAGCGATTTTATATATAAAATCCAATGCATTCACAGAGTAATTTTCAAGTATTTCATTATGACTAGCATCCACAGTGTCATTTGAAAAGAGATTTCCACCTGCACCGAAAAAGAGAGAAAGTTCTGCATCAGGGAAATTTAAAAATGAAAATCCAAATTGTTTATCAGAAGGAAGACTTTGATCATTCATTCGTGTAATTGCTTGTTGAAATTCATCGACATCCCAATTTCCATCTGCTTCAGGAATTATAGCGTTCGATACATTATCTTTGTTGTAGATAAAGGCCATAACATCGACAATTTGAGGAATACCATAATAAGCTAAGAGATTTGTATCATAATTTCCATTTTCAATATAGAAATACGAAACAGCCCTAAGAGCTTGTGGTAAATATTCTTCTTTCAATTCACTTGGTAAAATTGGTGTTATATAATTTCGATGAGCTAAATCAGGAATCCATTCAGCATCTCCTTGAATTAAATCAGGTGCATTTTCAGAACCAAATGCATTTTTATAATCCAACCTCATAGAATCTTCAGAAACATATTTTAATTCAACAGATACATCATGATCTGTTTCATATTGAGCGATTAAATCCAGCATAGTGTTATCTAAGAAATCATCTTGCATGTACCACATCACTAAAGATGTTGTTTCAGCATGCACAGGGATAGCAATCTCTGAAGCAATGACACTTGCCAGAAAAAGAGTTATTATTGCAGTTGCAATTAGTTGTTGCTGTTTTTTCATATTTATCCACTTTATTTTTTCTTTTATGACATATATAATGGTTGAGCATGAAAAATAAAAAAAAATTAGTAATTCTTAAGTTTTTTAATTCGAATATATGCAATTCCTATAAATATTGAGAAACTAAGATACATTATTGAATATCCAGGAATCCCTTTCTTTGTTCCATCTTCAATGTCTTTGAGGGAATTCACCGTAATCACAATTGAGGCATTTGCGGACTTTCCATTTGTATCAAAAATCTTTACTATAACAACATATATTCCTTCTTCTAATGTCAGAGTGTAATCAGTTGCATTTGCTGGTAAGGTGGTTGTAAGAGTATTATTTACATAAATTTCAAAATAATCAATTATGACATCAGATGGAACAGAAAAACTAATGCTAATATTCATTGTATTAGAATTTTCAGGAAGAGTATAGTTTTGTACAACTGTTGTTATTTCAATACTAGGATCCACAACCTCAACATTATCCATACCAGAATAAACTGCAGGAATTGTACAATAAGTCTCTGAAGTTTCATCATAATCCGCTAAAATTTCAGTTTGATTCATATAAGAGGGAAGGAGAACATCTACAACATTCGGATCATATGACGAATCATCTCCACCTCCAAATTTCCATTCTTGGGGTTGAGCATAGAATTCTCGGAATGCTTGAAAATCTTGAGAACCTACAACTACTGTATAAGCCCAATCTGTTTGAGGAAGTCCAATTACTGAAACGGGTGCTGAAAAGACAATAACTTTATCAACAGAGTCACTAAAAGTACTAACTCCAGAAACTTGAGTATCATCTTCAAGCAAAATATATTGCAACCAACCATCTGCTCGAACCATGTATTCCCATGCATGTTCTGATGAAATATTAAAATGACCATTTTGATCACAATCTGTTCTTCCTGAACCAGGAACATTATCTTCATCGATATACACTTGCATAAGAGGATGACTGTAACCTCCTGGACCATTCCAAGGATTGAATAATTCACGGAATTTGAACTCGAAATATACTGTATCATCAATATATCCAACTCTGAACCTTAAAATATCCATTAATCCAGTTCTATTTACATCGTAATCAGGATGCATCTGAGGATTAGTAGGGTAAATTCCATGTTCATCATAAGCTGGATCATCCATAGCAAATACTTCAACCATATTAACTCCACCAAAGGGGATATTTAAGCTCCATGGCCCATCTTCAGGGGTAACATCAAAATTCTTCATAATCGACTCGTTAGTTGCCAAAAATCTGAGAAATAACAAATCACCTTTTTCGATCCCTAATAATGAAAATGGAATACTCATTTCACAGAAATCATTAATTGCCAGAGATACAGACGGAGTTGGAGAAACTTCATCCCATAAAAAGGAAGAATTAACCTCAAAAACAGAAACAGTCCCCGTTTCTAAATCAATTCTGATTTCAGTAGTTAATTCAAAACCTAATATCCCAGAAGGATCAGATGCATCAGAAAATCTTGGAAATATTGTAGAATATTGTGCATTTGGATTTGAGAAATACAAACCTACAGAATATCCAGAGATGGAACTTAGAGGAAAAGCATCAGTGGTATCGAATCGTATATGTAGATCAGTAAGTCCTTCATCAACGCCCAAATAAAGATCTTTGAATAATTTGGTGGGATCAGATGCATTTGCATTCGAATAATATGCTGCTAAAGCCCATTCTTCACTGCTAGTTTCAGTTCCATCAATTGTTGGTAAATATTTTCCTTGTATACTAGCAGATACAGGGGGAAGCATTTTTAAGTATAAATACGGATAGTTTTCCATTATTTCAGATTCCGTCCAATTGATACTTTTATAAACACCCCGAAGAATTGTTTTAAACTGCCAATCGAATAGTTCATCATGCCCGGAATCTTGATCAGCACCATACCACCAAAACCAATCACTTCCTTCAGCAGCATATAAAGCTTCCCATGCATCTGGTAAATCATCTTTAGATAAACTGTTATCGGCCATATATTGAATAAGATCCTTTCTTGTGGTAATTAAACGATTCCATGCTTCATTTTCATCATCTTCACCAATCCATGTATTCAAATCCCCTGCCCATGAACCAGTTGCTAAATTAATTTCTTGTAAAGTGTTAGGTGGATGTTCAGCAAGATATTGTTTGGGAGTTATTGTTCTTAACCATCCTTGATCTTGTGCTTCTTCTAATTTCTGATACATGTATTCACGGAACAAATTTCCTGTATAATCAACACGGCCATCTCCATCTAAGTCATATTGATAATTTTCCCAAGCATTTTCTCCATCTAAAGCTACTGTAAAGACTGGATCTTCATCTCCTGTCCAACTATCTCGATAATTTTTTAACATTTCGATCATATTTGTAGCTGCAACTTCTGGATCGAGTCCGCCATAATTAAATCCAATTTCATCAGATAATTGTTGATGTCTGAAAAATACAACTGAACTTAATCCATCCTTTTTAACAACATAGGGCTGAAACCATTGCTCAGGTGTTAGTTGACTTACACCCAAACTATTTTGAAGAACAGTATAATCAGTAACAAACCATTCGATATCACTTTGGTTCACTAATGGAATAATTTCGTCGCTAACTGCTTCTTCTGAAGGCCACATTCCAACTGGATATTTTCCAAATAATGAAGCGGTGTAATTTCTACCTTTTTGAATTTGAGTTAAAGCATCTTCAGTCCAAAGAGTATTTTGATCAGGTAATGGTAAATCTGCAACACCTTCATTCACTTCCCTTGCATTGGTTAAATTAATTAATAAGGGTAATATAGGATGATAAAAGGGAGTAGTAATTATTTCCAATCTTCCTTCGTTTTGAAGATTCTTATGAAGAGAAATCACTTTATCCACAATAGAATAAGCATAATCCAACACTCCATTTTTAAATGCACTTGTATAACCTCCCACACCGTTTGCATCATCAGTCAAGACTTTTAAAGTATATCCAAAAGGGTTAGATGGAGGTTGATAAGGTTGTTCTGTAGTATAACGTGGATTTATCCAATGAGCAAAAAATAAGCATTTCAAATCCAAGAAGTCTTGATCTGTAAAAGCATCAACAGCTTCTTGTAATGTATTATAACTATTCCGTTTCTCACTCAATTCAAAATATCGGGTGCCATTTTGGCGAAATTGACCATTAATATCGAAGAAATATTGAAGAACTACACTTTTATTTTCATCCGACATAGCAGATTCATCCATTCGAGCTAATTCAATTCTTCGATCAAAAGCGGTTCCATTGATATAATCTACAAGTTGTTTTAACATTGATGGTGTTAAATTGATTGTAACGTTGATATCAGGATAATCATTAAGTACATCAGCCATATAAGGATATGAGTTAGAACCATGCATAAAAACCCAAGGTTGTTCATATATTCCTGTTTCTGGATCTTGATATGAAGGCTGATGTTGATGCCATATCATAACTAAGTTTAGTACTGTATCATTCGATGTTATGGTCTCATAATTTATTGAAGTATTAGGCATTTTTGTTAAGGAAACAAATGATGAATTATATCCAGATGAAAATGTAGGAAAGATTATCATGATAAGTAAACTGGTAAAAAGAATACCTTGTGAAATTTTATTCATTTTTTTTGAAATATATTGCAATAGTATTCACCTTTAGAAATTAATTACTAAACAGTTTTTTTTCTTTTTTCACGCATAAATTAAAAAAATACAAATAGTAAATATTAAATTAATTTTTGGCAAAATAATCGCCATAAAGATAAAAAAAATATTAGAGATGAAACATTTACGAGTCTAAAGTTTCATCTATAGTGGTTTTAATAATTATATTATTATTTTCTTTTTCTGAGTAAAATGACAGCTGAACCAAATAATGCCAAGATCATAATTCCAACACTATAACCTGGAATCTGTAACCCTCCACTTGAATCATCAGTGGATGTGTCATCAGTTGCTGTATCATCTGTAGCAGTATCATCTGCGGTAGCACTTGCAACATTAATTGTTATTTCATCATAACCTGCATTTCCTGATTTATCTGTAGCAACAACTCGAATAATATTTTCACCAGCAGATAAGGCAAGAGTAGCAGAATTACCTTCACCAGCTTCAGGAACAAGCACACCATTTACATACACTTTTACTTCTGAAATTCCAGCAAAAGTTCCTTGTGCAGGATCTTCAACAGTCCATGTGATTTCTTGATCAATTGTAGTTCCAGAACTGATTGTAAGGTTAGTTCCATCTGAAGGAGATGTAATCTCTACAACAGGATTTGTCGTATCTACTTCAAAGGATAACCCATCTCCGACAGCTAAAAGAGTAGCATATTGTTGAGCACCAACATCGTAGCCAGTTGAAATTGTTTCTTGTAAAGCAACTGGATCATCTGCAGTTGGAACAAGAATATCACAGTAATTTGGATCATAAGCACTATCGTCCCCACCTCCAAAGTTCCATTCTCCATTTTCAGCAAGATGATTACGGAAATCGTTAAAATCTGCAGAAGCAACCATAACATAATATTTCCAGGAACTATTAGCGACTGTATGAATTAATGTCTCAGGAATATATAGATTAAACCAATGTTCGCCATTAATAAATTGATATCCTGTAGTAATACCTGTTCCATCAGTTTGAGGTGATGCGATAGTTTCTGGAGTGAAGTATCGGCTCATCCATCCATCTCCATAGAATCCAATATCCCATGGATATTCATCTTGCACTTTTATATTTGATTTCAAAACACCTTCAGTTGTACCACCAGGTTGCATATCAATTAATACAACAAACATTTGATGTGAAAAGTTTCCAGCACCCCAACCTGGATCATAAGAATCAAGTAATCGAAAATCAAATGAAGTTCCATAAGCGTTAGCACTTACATTGAATTGTAATAGATCGAAAAGCCCTACTCCTGGACCAAACGCAGCATTAGTTGGATAAGTTCCCCATTCATCACCTTGAGGATCACTCATATTGAAAATGATAGATTTAGGAGGTTCAATGCCAATATGAATTAAGAAGGGTCCAGTTTGAACAGTGTTGTTATTTTCTGCAATGATATAAAATTCAACAAGTGTTCCATTTGGAAATGGTCCTAAACTACCTTTGAAAATAGCATTGTCGGAAGAAGGGGAA
Organism: Candidatus Harpocratesius sp.; assembly: GCF_054039255.1. Taxonomy (NCBI): domain Archaea; kingdom Promethearchaeati; phylum Promethearchaeota; class Promethearchaeia; order Promethearchaeales; family Promethearchaeaceae; genus Candidatus Harpocratesius; species Candidatus Harpocratesius sp. The sequence continues at coordinate 78,434 of NZ_JBPLBG010000075.1, read as the reverse complement.
TCATAGGTCATAGGAGATAATAACCAACTTCCAGTATCATTCAAGGTATAGTTGATATTTACATCTGTCATTACATCAAAAGTAACCTTATCTGTTCCATTCCATAGCTGTTCAATTTGGACCTCGACCTCAAAAGATTCATCCGGATCTTTAAATCCACCTGCAGGGGTAACTGCACCGATAAAACCTAAATCAATTGGAGGCATTGGAGAAATACCGTTCTCAAATGAATAATATTCTTTTGCAACAGTTGCATTTACATTACCTGCATAGATAAACCAGTAAAATTTATCTCCGACTGAATATCCATTTTCCACCATTAAGGGGATTGTATATCGATAAATCTCATTAGCACCAGCCATGTCGCCACTTTCATGATACATCATAACTTCATAGGAAGTATTTGTCATTGAAGTAGAGTTATAATACGTTATATTCAAGGTAGGCCATTGAGAATTATTCATAAATTCAGAATGACTATCGGTATACCACATTTCATAGTAAAATTCCATATCCAATCCAAGAGTAACATTTCCATCCTTATCATTTACTTTTGCACTAGTATAAGAACCATCAGGATTTTCTCCAGACCATCCAAGTGTATATGGAATTAATTTAGGATCACCATCTTCATCTGCAATTTTCACTGCAACATAAGTATGATATTCATCATTCTCAACACCACCATATTGATCAGGAATAACATCTCCAGGATTTCCACCAATCATAGCGGCGAAGAAACGTAATTCAGCATCTGCAGGAATTCCAGCAGGATAAAGAAGATCATATGGAATAAAAGCTTCAAAGGTCATAGGAATACCATAGCCCCAAGTTCCATCAAAACTAGTCTCATTCAATGTAGAAGCAACAAAACCAGTAGTTAGATTTGCATAATTCCCAGTTTCATCTGTAAAGTTTAAAAGACTCCAAGGACTTGCCCAATTTCCTTCATCTGATAAAAGAACTAAATTGGGTACAAATCCATCACTTACAAACTTTAAGCTTTTTCCATAAGTTGGAACAGTACTATAATCAGTTATTCCAGTATTTCCTGCATCGGTATCAATAAACACGTTAAATTGATTAGCAGGCCCGGCAAGAGTAATTTTCAATCCCAAAAATATTCCAGTATCGTTTAAAGCAAAATACAACCCATCAAGACCCCAATCAGCACCCCAAGAAGATTGATCAGGATCCAACCTTACTGTATAATTGCCATCAGTCCAATCACTTCCTATAACACCATCAATAACCACATTATTATGACTTGAAGTATTTACAACTGCAGTCACACCGGTTATAAAGGGAGAAAAAGACATGGCAACTAACAATGTTATAAGCAAAACACCAGTTGATTTTTTCGTCATGATAGTTGTCACCGATAGATTTATTATCATTTTTTCAATTTCTTTGATTGAAATTGAAAGTGTATAAATCTGGTTAAAAAAAAAATTGACATTTATTATTAAGATGAAATCCTATTTAAAGATCCCACAAAAATGGGAAATGTTAGAACTGGGAAACGTTTATAAAAAATTCGTTAAAATCGCTTGTTGAAGCGTTTCGCACAGAACCTTGAACTTACACAAAAACATTGATCTACAAATTCTATCGATTTACATTCGATTGAAGCCTTTAACTCATCGATCTTCATAAAAAAATAAATATAATTTTATCAGTTTTTAAAGGCCTATGAAAATATAGTGTTAAACATTAAAATAGATTTTGGTTTCAAGATTTTAATTGTAATACAATTTTTTGTTAAACATCCAGCTTTAATAAAAATCAATTAATCTGTTTTATAGATAGTAGTAATAAAAAAGTGAAAAAAAAATATTTAAAACAGTTTTTGTGTTTAACAGAATTTTAGTTAATTCCATAAATTAAAGCATTTCTATGAAATATAAAGAATAACCAAATCTGATAAATGGATACTATATATTGAAATATTAAAGATTTTGAAATATTTGCTATTATTCCGCTTTTCCACTAAAGATTGTAAAACTCATCAATTCATATAAAAACACGAGGATGCAAGTGTAAAGAAGAATTACATATCTTTTACATTCAATTCAACTTATGCTTTAATATAGCAATAACTCCAATAAAGGAAGCAATTACTAAATTTAATTCTAAATAACCATTAATTGAAATCTGATTTACACGTTGAGAATCATCAGAACTGGAATCATCTAAGCCATTATTTGTGTTTGTATTTGAATTATTATCTATTTCTGGAATCGAAAGAATAATTGGTTCTGGTAATGATAACCATGTTTCAGCATCCCCATAATCATCGGTGGTCATATCATTAGGTACCGAATCAGCAGCACCTGATTTTCCTTCTTGAGTAGAAAAAAGCATGATAGAAAGTTCATCACCTTCAGATAAATCAAGCATTTCATAAGGTATTTTGAATGTAGCGAAGCGATATATTGATGAAGAACGAAAATCTTCTATTGGAGTTAAATTCCATATATTTTTCCAATTTTCTAATTCATTATCATACATGTATAATGTTGCTGTTTGAATTTCATTACTTGGATCTTCATCCACATCTGTTGATGAATATAATATAAATTCTGGTAAAATGGAACCAGCAAAATTCAGTTGATCATGAAAATTTAAGCCCCAATTTGTTCCCCCAGTTTTAGTGCTGAATGCAATTCCGAATTTCAAATCACCTCCAGAAGTCCAAGTATTCTCTCGATATGGAAAGCCAATATATAAATTCTCATGATCTTTCGACAAATAGAGATAGGATAAATCTTCTGGTCGTCCCTTTGTATCATCAAATGGATCAGAATAGATAGGAAAACCCCATTCTCCAGAAAGGAGAGGATCTTCAACACTCCAATTAATCTTTCCTGCTTTTATTTTCATTTCAGTATAAGGACGTAAATGATTGATTGGTCTCGGTGCAAATACTAATTCTGATCGGAGATCTATGGGTGATAAGATACGGTAATCATTTGCAGGTATTTCAAAGGTTAATTGCCCAGAAGAATCAACATTGACAGGAGATTTATATGGATTAGTCAAATCATAGAGCACAACATTTAACCACTGGGTAGAAATCGTGCGAGTTTTATTCTCAATTGGATCATCGTTTAAAGCAATGATATATCCTGTATTATTCCCAGAGCTGCTCATACCCACATCCTCAGCAATGTATACATCTGAATCCGTCCATCGTGTTTGCATGATACCTGAGCTTAACTCATTTCTTATTCGAATTAAATTGGTGATATGAGAATGATACCAAAGATCAAAATAATCTTTCCAAAATACAGATGGATATCCAGGATGAGTCAAAATATATGCATACGCCAAATGACGGTTGTAATCTACTCGACTGTATTCATCCCGTTCTGTGTCATGATTCATTACGAAAGTAACCGCATTATCAGGATTAATATCTATTAATTTATTAACATAATCAAGTTCCATCATGTTAAAATTTCCGTTTCCATCACACATATCTTCCAATCGGTAAATCAAGGCAAAATCGAAAGCGCTAACAGAATTTTCAGTAGATTCTATATAATTTTGGATCTTATTCTTATCCCCGTGCCAATATTCAGCAACTCCCCAACCACTAACATTTTGCATCCAGTCTCGTACAAAGGCTGGATCAAAATTTACCACATTATCAAAACGCCATCCATCGAATCCAATATCGTTTGCCATCCATTTACCCCATTCAATCAAACCATTACGAACATAAGGATTAGCATGACATAGATCAGGAAAGTTAGCGAATACTCCTTCATCAGCTGTTTCATATTCACATGGATGAAAACAAGTATAATTTCGTGGAAATCGACCGCTGGCGATATTAGTAAAATTTGTATAGGTATAATCTTCCACATTTGGATTATATTCCAAATCACCGCCATTATTATGGTTAACTACGATATCTGCAACCATCGCAATATTATTTGCGTGAGCATTGGCAATTAAATCGCGAAGTTCGGTTTCTGTGCCAAATCTGGTTCGTACATTCCCCTTTTGATTATATGAACCCAAATCATAATAATCATACGGTTCATATCCCATTCCAGATACACCACTTGTTCCGGCAGCTTTATATGGAGCAGGTAACCAGATAGAATCGATTCCTATTTGACTAAATTCTGGAATAAAATCATTAATTGTGTTCCACCAATTTCCTTCTGGACAAAGCCAATAAAATCCTTGAAGCATTACACCTTGTCCTATATTAACTGAATCGTAAAAAGAAGAAGAGGAGTAAGGAGAGATTTTATAACTAGAATTTGAATTATAATTTAATGTAGAAATAGGAAAACTTAATTTTTTATCCTTTATGATTAAAAGGTTCATAAATGGCATAGATAAGAAAGATATAATGATAAGAATAAATACAATGTGATTTATTTTTCTCTTTAGTAAGAAAAAATTCTTTAATTTCTGGTTCTTTCGATGCATATCAATGTTATAGAGTTGTCACTTGAAATAATTTCGTATTAATACGTATTTTATTAAATTCTAAAATATCATTTTAATTATGTAAATGATGCAATCCTTTACCAATTAAGAACATGATAATGTTTAAGATATTTTCCTCTGTATAACCACGTTCTTGAAGAACGCGATTACGATTTCCCAATTCAGTTATTATACCATTGATTAATAATGCAAGTATTTCAACAAAATCATTTGATGAAATCTCTTGTTTAAGAATTGATGAACTAATCTCTGATAAGGCTAATTCTTCTTCATTAAAAGATTGTGCAATAGTATTGCGAAATTCTTCCCATGCTTGGAAATATTCCAACTCACTTTGACTTACAGATTTTTGATCTTGAATCAATTTGCGTTTTATAATCAAATATCGATTTTGTTTTCCAAATAAATTAAGAATTTGAAAAATACCATGATTAGTTGATACAAAATGGAAGTAAGCTATACTTACTGCATTTAATCTATTGGCAACATCATCTTGATAATGAAGTCGAAGCTGTTCATTCATAAAATTGGTTAATTTGCGATAACTATATGCAGCAAATCCTGTAAGTAAGTCGTCTTTGGAAGAAAAATAACGGTAAAGAGTCGGTTTTGTTAATCCCGCTTCAGCAGCAATATCTTCTAAATTTAATTTATCAAATGAAATAAAGTGATTCTTTTCACCTAAACGTTCAAGGGCTTCCAAAATATCTGCCCTACGGCGTTTAAAATCGAGGATTTTTCGTTTTTCTTTCGGACTTAAGGTTGAATCCATGAGGTATTTAGAATAATTACTACCCCGTAAAAAATGTTTACGTTGGTTCAGAGTAAGTATAAATTTAAATAACTATAACGCTTAATAAAGGAATGATAAACAATGGTTCTGGGCTATGCGATTACAGAATATCCAAATACAGCGGAAATATATGCAAAAATGAATCAATTACTTAAACTTCCTTTGTACAAGGTCAATGCTGCTAAAATGAAACAGTATTTAAACTTTTTTGAACATAATTGTTCAAGATCAAAAGCGATAATTACTGATGCAAAACAATATATACCAGGAGGGGTTCAACACAATCTTGCATTTAATTATCCTTTTCCATTGGTAATTGAAAAAGCAAATGGAGCTTATTTATATGATGTAGATGGTAATCAGTATATTGATTTTTTGCAAGCAGGTGGCCCAACTCTTCTAGGTAATAATTATGTGCCTGTGCGCGAAAAAGTTATCGAGGTTATTCAAGAATGTGCCCCTGTAACGGGCTTATTTCATGAATTCGAATTAAAACTTGCAAAAGAAATCCATCATCATATGCCTGCTGTTGAAATGTTTCGCATGCTTGGCAGTGGTACTGAAGGAGATATGGCTGCAATTCGTATTGCCCGATTGGCTACAAAAAGAAAAAAAATAATCAAATTAGGTGGTGCTTATCATGGGTGGAGTGATCAATTAATTTATGGAATACACTTACCTGGAACTAAACGATTTGAAGCACATGGAATTCCAGCATCTTGTTCCCGACATACTCAAGAGGTATTTCCAAATGATATTCATGCTTTGGAGAGACAACTTCGATTAAATAAATTCCAAGGAGGAACAGCAGCGGTGTTATTAGAACCAGTCGGTCCCGAAAGTGGAACTCGGCCTATTGATAAAGAATACATTCATCAAGCAAGGGAGTTATGTGACAAATATGACTCATTATTAATTTTCGATGAAGTAGTTACAGCTTTTCGTTTGGGTATGGGAGGAGCACAAGGTTATTTCAAAATTAAGCCAGATCTCACTGTTTTTGGAAAAATTGTAGCAGGTGGATACCCAGGTGCAGGTGGTGTAGGAGGTCAAGCAGATTTAATTAGTTTTCTAGCTGCAGGAGTGGAGACTGGTAAAAAGCGTGCTTATGTGGGAGGTACTTTATCAGCCAATCCTTTAAGTACAGCAGCAGGATATTATTCAATTAAAGAAATTGAAAGAACTGATGCAGCGGTTAAAGCGGGGCAAGCTGGAGATAAATTGACTAAGGGGTTAAAAAAAATTATTAATGATTTAAATCTTCCATTTGTTGCCTACAATCAAGGATCGATATGTCACTTAGAAACGGTGGGAGCAATGTTTCTCAACTTAAATTATCTAAAGATCTTTAAGATATTAAAAGAAATTAAGGAACGTAAATTTGCAATGGAAGAATATGGCGCTGCTTATATGGCTGAAGGAATGATCACACTCGCTGGAAGTAGGTTGTATACCAGTATGGCAGATACATCAGAAATAATCGATGATGCTTTATCAAAATTTGAAAGAGTATTTCAAAATATCCAAATACCTTAATAGAACTGTATTCTTCCTATTCTTTAGGTAGAAAAGATCTTATCTTCATATTATATTTATATTTTTCTCTTCTTTTTTCGATATTATATGAAGCAAAGTAATTCAAAATCTCTCCGTAATGTTAAAATCTTGGAAAAACATGACAAATATGTCGGTATCAATATTGGTGCAGTATCTGTAAATGTAGTTTGGAAAGAAGAGAATGGAACATTTGTCAGTAAAAAGCAAGGACATTTTGGAAATCCTCAGATGATTTTAAACGACATTTTAATTTCAAACCAATTATTGAATAATAACTCTACTTCTTATTTTGAAGTATCTGGCACTTTTGGAGAAATTTCCGAAATTAAAGCAATTGAACGAGGAATCCAGCAAATCAACCAACAATTAGATGCTGTTCTTTCTTTAGGGGGAGAAGCATTTGTCTTATATTTACTTGATAAACAAGGACATATAATAAATATTTTATCCCAAGACAAATGTGCAGCAGGTTCTGGAGAATTTTTCCTGCAACAAATTGAACGACTTAATTTAAGCTTAGAAGAAGCTATTGATCTGGCAGAAAAAGGAAAAAAAATTCAAATTGCTTCACGTTGTTCTGTGCATTGTAAATCAGATGTAACACATAAACTTAATCGTGGCGAAGCTTCCATTGAAGATATCTTATTCTCTTTGATTTCGAATATGATTAATAAAAGTTTAGCGATGATCCAGCAATCGCGTGTTTCAATAAAAAATTTATTAGTAATTGGGGGACTTACACTGAATAAAGTTGTTGTTCAACAACTTCATCAAACTTTATCAGAGATAAATGTAATTATTCATCCATTTTCTTCCTTATTTGAAGCATATGGAACAGCTTTATTAGCACAAGATAATCCAATAAACAGAAAACCCTTATTAAAAATTCAGCAAACTTTCACAATATTACCTTCATTGGGAAAATATAGCCATTTAGTTAGAGATATGCAAAATATTCAGAAAAAAGATATACAAATTAAAAAAGATAATGCTGAAATTGATCCTCTGCAACCATATATATTAGGAATCGATGTAGGATCAACCACCACAAAAGCAGTTCTATTTCATCCGGACAATCGCCAGATTCTTGCATCACATTATGGTAGGACAAATGGAAACCCTATTGAAGCCACACAGAAATGCATTCAAGAAATAATTAATCAAGTAGGTTCAGTAAATGTTAAATTAATTGGAGTAACCGGCTCAGGAAGGCAAATGGTGGCTGCATATTTAGGTACTTCAGCAGTCTATAACGAAATTTCAGCTCATTCAGAAGGAGCAGCTTATTTTGATCCTGAAGTTGATACGATTTTTGAAATTGGGGGTCAAGATGCAAAATACATGTTTTTAGCAAATGGAGTTCCTGTAGATTATGCCATGAATGCATCATGTTCAGCAGGGACAGGTTCATTTTTAGAAGAAAGTGCGAAATGCGACTTGGGTGTTACAGTATATGATATTGGAGATGTCGCAATTAAATCACCCCGAGCAGTTAGATTTAAAGCCGATTGTGCAGCATTTATCAATTCCGATATTCGAACTGCTCTTCAAGAAGGCTATTCTAAACCTGAAATTATAGCAGGTTTAGTATATTCGATTGTAAATAATTATTTAAATAAAGTAAAAGGAACCCGCCCTATTGGTAAAAAAATATTCTTACAAGGTGGTGTTGCAAAAAATCGAGCAATGGGAAATGCTTTTGCTCAAGTGACAGGGAGAGAAATAATAATTCCCCCATTTCCAGAATTAATGGGTGCTTTTGGTATCGCTTTAATTGCACAAGCTAAATTTAAGGAGGGTGAAGTATCAGCAATGCCTCCAAATACCACATTAGATCGTATTATTGCAACTCCATTGAAACATTTGGGCTCTTTTACATGTAAATCATGCCAAAATTACTGTCAAATCGAACGTTATGCTGTAGGAAATCGGAAATTTCCATTTGGAGGAAAATGTACTCGCTATGAACATATTTGGAGACAAACTAAATCAATCCAAGAACAGGAAGATTTGGTTAGTTATAGGACAAACCTTATGTTTCCTGATTTAAATGAAAAAATTTCACAAGGTATCATTGATATTTCATCAACGGAAGAATTACAGAGAATTGGATTACCACGTGCGTTGTTAACTCATAGTCTTTATCCACTTTTCTCAACTTTCTTTACAGAATTAGGGTTTGAAGTTATTTTGTCAGATATTGATCCAGATTTTGCACTTATTCCTAATGCACCGCTGTGCTACCCAATGCAAATATTTCATGGAGCTGTGGCCGATCTAGTTAAAAAGGGAGTTCATTTCATTTTTACACCTCACATTACAAAAATGAAGAAATTTGAAAAATGGTATAGTTCAACTTTTTGCCCTATAACTCAATCTGGGCCATATATGGTTACCCAAATTTTTAATCATGTTGAATTTTTAATTCCTGAGCTAGATTTTAGTCAAGGCTATTTTGAAAATGATAATATAATAAGAATGGCGGTTGAAAAACTCCATGTTGATGAAGATGTAGCGTATGCAGCCTATAATACTGCAGTGCTTGCTCAAGAAGCTGTTGAAGAAAATTTAAAAGAAAAAGGACGGACGGTATTACAAAATCTAATTAAATCAGGACAGACAGGAATAATAATAGTTGGACGCAGTTATAATGTATTTCCCAAAGAAACATCTCAAAGTATTCCCAAAAAATTGACAAGTATGGGTGTTCAGGTTATCCCATTTGATTTTTTGGAACCTACTTCTGAATCTGATACTCCATGGTATTTTGCAAATTATGTAACTGAAGCAGTAAATATAGTAAAGCAACATGATAATCTTTTCCTGCTATATATCAATAATTTCAGCTGCACTATCGATGCATTTATTCAACATTGGGTTAGATCTCAAATGGGTGCTAAACCATATTTATTGATGGAACTAGATGCTCACATGGCTGATGCTGGTACTCAAACCCGCCTTGAAGCATTTTTAGAAATTATTAAAAATTACAGACAGCAGAACTACGATCCTATCACAAATTCATTCCGAATCGCAAGAGTAGAACAAAGAAATGGAGATACAGTGATTATACGCACTTCTGGAGAAGAAATTAACATTTTTGATCCTAAAGTCAAAATACATCTCTTCCCTTTTTCACCTTATCATACTGATTTATTTGAAAAAATGCTTTCAAGTTATGGATATAATGTTGAACCTACAGGAGATATTCAATTATCATATCCCGTAGAAGGTTTGAAATATTGTTCAGGAAAAGAATGCATCCCACTTCCTATTGTACTTGGACACATCCTCCACTTAGTTAGAAATCGTAAACCTGGAGAAATAATTGGATATTTCATGTTACGTGGTGGAGAACCATGCGTGGTTTTTAGTTATGGCCAATATATAAGAGATTTTCTAGAAAAAAATCATATTTCGGATGTATTCTTCTTTGATTTTGATAAAAAAAGTAATTTTATGGGAGCAAATATTATGAGTGTGATACAATATGCTCCAAAAATTCTGATATTAGGTGATATAATAAATGATATTCACAGCGCACTTGAAGTTGTGGGAAGACCGGGAAGTATAGATCAATTACAAGTGTTTTGGAAAGAATTGCTAAAAGGGTTTAATTCTCTCTCCGTACTCGATGGATTGATTGATAAATTGATAAATCAGATAACAACAATTCCAATCCAAAGTACACCTCAAGAAAAACCAATAGTATTACTTTCTGGAGATTTCTTTGTTCGTTTCAGCCCATTTTTCTTGAAAGAATTGAAAAAATTATATAATTCACATGGAATAATCGTAAAATCAACTGATTTATTCGAATTATTTGCTTATGGTATTCCTTTTGGTAGTTTGGTTAATCCAAAAAATCGGAGTAAATATCTTAATAAAGTTAGAGATAAATTTAGAGGAAAAGACAGAATTTGGAAGAATTTCTCTGCCGGTTTTTATGCAAGCCAATTAATCTACAAATATATGGAACAAGTAGATCATAAACTCCGAAAACGGTTTGAAAAAACTAATTTACTTTTTGCACCTCCAAACGATATAATTCGAATTGTGAGAAATGCAGATGCACTTATTAATCCTCAGATTTATGGAGAAGGTATTCTCACAGTAGGAAAAGGAATTGAAGTACTTGAAGATCAAACCTATGATGGATTAATTTTAATTGGTCCACAATTTTGCCTACCTTACCGAGCTTCACAAGCAATTCTTAAACCAATATATTATGAAAACAATTTTCCTTATATGGTTTTTGATGCTGAAATATCTGCGATATCTCCCAATATAAAACGATTAATCGAATCTAATATTGAGCAGATAAAACGACACTTTGAAATACGTCATATAAATATCGATGATAAATCAAGCGCAAAGAGAAAGTTTATATTCAAAATTCTGGGTGGTTAATTAGATTATTTTAAATTTTAATTTTCCCATATCTACTGACTTTTTTTTTATGACCTTTCATATTAATCTTCATCATCTAAATGAGTTGTATTTTATCAGAGTGCGAGAAAAGGGAGAAAAATTACTGTGAAACCTCATGTTTTTTTTCCTTCTACTAAAAAAAAATTAAATAATTTAGTCTCTATGATTATCGAGATAACTTTAGATTTTTCGTTATTTTCATTATTATAATTTAAAATAATATTATTAAATAATTAGTCAAAACATTATATCTTGAATAAAGAATGAAATTGCGCTATAAATTCCACATTTGGCTTTTTAATATAATTGCACCAGGCTATCAATGGTTTTTTCGTTCTCAACTTAACACATATCGTAAATTACTGGAGAAATTTAATTCAAATTTACCTGTTCAAGCACCTGCTAAAGTTCTTGATATAGGATGCGGAACTGGAGCCTTTGGTGTTGCTTTTCAAGAAAAAGGATTTAGTGTTTTAGGAATAGATAGTTCAGAAAAAATGATTAAAATTGCCAAAAAAAACGCTCTTGAAGCCACACGTACAAATTTATTAGAACCTTTGCACTTTCCAGATGATTCTTTTGATTTAGTAATTGCAGCGAATGTTATACATGGATTTCAAGCAAGTGAAAGAAAGCAAATCTATCAAGAAATTGCCCGTATTAGCAAAAAATATGCACTTTTCCATGATTATTCAAAAAAACGAAATTTTTTTGTTACATTAATCGAATGGATCGAACATGGAGATTATTTCAATTTTATTCGTAAAATTCCTGAAGATTTTCTTCAAGTATTTCAAGAAGTTAAGGTTTTTGGTGAAAAAGATGATTCTTCTGCTTGGTATTTATGCATAAAGAAAATGAAAATATAAGATTTGGTTATAAGATTTGATTTCCCATCACGTTATAAGCTTTAATCGGCAATTCTTTAGCAAAACTTTGCTGATATTCTTCAAAATTTAGAGACCAAATCATGCTGTCTTGTGGTTCTTCTTTTTCATTTAAAACTCGATCCCTTAACGTTGCTTCGTGCTTAAAATTTAATTTTCGAGGTATTGAAGCACTTCTTATATTTCTTGGATCACAATGAATCTCAACCAAATGAAATTGATAAATTTCAAATGCAATTTTTGTAAGTGCTGCTGCAATTTCAGTAGCTATCCCTTGATTAGTGAAATCTGCATGAATCCAATATCCAATTTCGATAGAATTAGGTCCCGCGCGTGGATGAAGTCCTGTTCCTCCAATTAATCGATTCTCTTTTAAATTAAAAATGCCAAATACAAATTCTTTATTCAGATCAAAAGACGCACGCATATTACGAAGACGATTAATCTTCTTTTCAATTGGTTCAGGCTCCACATGAACCCAAGGCATCCATGGTTTTAAATGCTCAAGACTTTCAGTAATTGCTTGTTCAAGTAAAGGTGCATCCTTAGGTTCATAGCATCTGATAATTGTTCTAGGTGTTTCAATTCGATATATTACTTGTAAAACAGGGATTTCCATAAATTATAAATAAAATAGAATAAAACAAAAAATTTTCTATTTTTCATATAGAAATTCTTTCAGTAAATGGAATTATCCGCCGGAATGGTGAGTTACCATATCTATTTCTGCAACTTCTACCGATTTTCCTTCAATTTGCTCGATATTTCGTTTTAAGTCAGTAAAAAGGTTCCCCTTAGAAACCTGGTGACCTTGATTAAAAAGTTGGTGAGATTCATAAAGAGTTGCTAATTGCTTAGATTGCAATGGTTTGCCAACATTTTCTAATTCTTCAATAGCCTCTGAAATAATACTATCAATTGACATATGATCATGGTCAATTTTGATATAGAAGGGCGAATCACTCAATGCAGTGTTTATTTTTAAAATATAAGTGGAATTTTTCATTATATTTACCTTCTTTTTTTAAATAATTTTTTTAGAATGCAAAGATAATTAGTCTTTTTATCTAAAAAGAGCCAATCAATGATTCTTTCAAAAAAATAATCTTTTAGAATGATCTTTTTTATCTTTCATCAATTTGAAATTTTTACCCTAATAAAAAAGATCTAGATAAAATATACAAAATTTAATTATTTAAATCTATCTCGCAAAATACATCAAAAAATACTAAAAAAATAAAATTTCATCAATGTGAAATATACGTTTTTTTTTTCTTAACTATAAAACGAAAGATTTTATTTTATATCAAGCAAATTTTAATTAAATAAATGATTTTTTAAATAATTTTTGAAATTAATACTCGAGTTAGAGAACAGTGAACGATGATAGTGATTATCTAATTGAACGATTTACAGTAACACCTGATGATTTTCCAGTTTTGGCAAAACTAATAGCAGAGTCGTTTTTAAATGAAGAATTAACCGAAGAAATAGGAGGAACAATTCAATTTGATGAACAAACATTTAATATTATGTTTGGTTCTCCAATTATCTCTAGAGATTTCTTTGTACGCGCAATTTATAAGCCCACAAATGAAATTGTTGGATTTTTAGGTGCAATTCCGAGACCAGTCAATATGAAAGGTAAAATCCTAAATTATGCAGTCCCCTCTTGGGCAGCAGTTCATTATAAACACAGGAGAAAAAGACTCGCTTTTAGAATGGGTCTAAAATTAAGAGAGATTGGAATTGAAAAAGATGTGGATGGAGGTTTTAGCATTCATGAACCAGAACAGCATGGAATTGATACATCAAAAGCAGTTGCAAGGGAAACTAATTTAGAAATGGTGAAATTTGCATTTATACGGCAATTTATTGTCCGCTGCTTTGATGTTATGCGCGTTGCGAGTGTTGTCAAACTTAAGTGGTTTGAAAAACTTGCTTTCAGATTATTACAGTCTGTTCCTAAAAATAAAAATCCTAATGTTCGAAAATATCGTCCTTCAGATGGAGAACAGATGTTTCTCATGATGCAAGATCATATAAATCGTAATGAAGTCTCTTTAGTAAGAGATCATGATGATTTCTTGTGGTATTTAAACCAACCTGGAGTCAACTGTGTTGTTTATGAAGATCCAAAAGGGGGAATCAAAGGTTTTATTTTAGCATGGAAAATGAATTTAGCAGGTTTTGGCAATTCAATCCCATTCGGGTGGCTTGATTTGGTGCATACCTATCGTTTAACAACAAATGAAGCGAAAGATTTAGCAAATTACCTTTGTATAACATCGAAAGAATTAGGATGGGCAGGGTTACAAACTCCTTATATTCCTTATTTTGAAGCAAAACCGTTTAAAAAAGCGAAATTTATTTTCTATAGTAAAAAAATGTCAATTGATGTATTTAATTTAAAGAAGCTTGATATTCCAACTAATGTGTCGCATTTCTATTTTGATTGGAGATAAAATGATAATGTGTGTATCGATTTTTTTTTCTTTTCTTTTTTTTTGCCAACTAAAATGCCCTAAAATTTAGAATGATTATTCTTAAGTAGAATAATATTTATTAACATCTTTTATATCTTCACAGATGAATATATCAAATGATTTTGATTCTCTTTGAAAAAAATTAAAAGGCTCAAAAAAGCATTGTTAAATACATTTATGATTAAATTTTTCCCCCCACTTGAAAAATATACTGTAAAGCAATCAATGGGAATATTCGCCAGTATTTTTGTTGGTTCTGCAATGTGGTTGGCTCACTTTGTTTTGGAAATTAAAGCAATATTAGACGCAGATTTACCGCTTTATTTTACGATCCTTATATATATTGGGTGTATTTTGGGGGGTATTTTTGCTTTTATTATTTGTAATCGAGTTAATTTCAATTTCTCCTATTTATTCTTATTTGGGTGTTATATCGGAAATTATATTCTTCAAATATGGATACATAATGTAATTTTTACTGTAATTTCAATTTTCTTTGCAGGTTTTTTAAGTGGTTCTTTTTATGGATTTCTTCATGTTCAGTTAATTCCTGCATTTTCTGATTCATATTATAGCGGTCGAATGAATGCATCATCATATAGTGGAGTTGCAACTTTAATTATAATTGATATATTCCTATCTCAAGCAAATTTACCGATATGGAGTTCAATATATTTAGCCAGCATCTATTTTATCTTTCTTTTGATATATATTCTCTCACGTTCTGAAAGAATTATCTTTAATCAAATCAGATTATCTCCAAAAGAATACCTTAACCAACCCAAAATCGGATTTAAAATATTATTGAACCTTTTATGGGGTTTTTTCTTAACCACTCCTACCTATGTGATTATGACTTATTACATTTTATGGGGACGTGAAGCAGAAATTTTTCATTTTATACTGGTCTTTTTTATTTCAGTAGGAATTTTTTCTCCCTTTAATGGATACCTTCTAGATCATTTTGGTCGTAAAGGTGTGGTTTTAACGGGATTTGGAATACTATCATTTGCTTTTCTTTTTTTACCTTTCTTGAATTTTGATAATAAATGGAATTGCCATCTTTTAGCGATTATTTTAGGAATTGGAATAACTATGGCGATTACAACTAATACATTAGTCAGTATGGAATTATCAAAGATTCACACAACTTACCGAGAAAGTGCAATTACATATATGTTGATGGGTGTTGGGTTAAGTGTTGGAGTAATTTTTGTCGAGATATTAAAGCCACTATTTTCAGAAAATTTTTTTGTATTGCCAGCAGCTTTATCGATCATTTTTATTCTTGCAACAATTGTTATCACTCAGTTAGAAGAATCACTCCCATCTTTAAATGAACGAAAATGGAAATCAGATCTACTTTTTCTTTATTTATTTGCAAAGACGGGAATTCCGATTGCGTCTTTTGGATTTAACGACATGCAGGCTAAAGAATACAACCAGCAGACACTCATGAGCGGTGCATTGACAGCAATATCCAAAATAATTCAATATTTGGTTCACAATAAACAACCCATAAAAGTAATCAAACAAGAAAATTCATTAATTTTAATTGAAGATGGTAAAGAATATTCCGTAGCATTAGTTATAAAAAAGGAATATAAAATTGCGAGGGTTATAATGCAAAAATTTATCTCACATTTCGAGATCTTATGTCAACAAGAAAAAATAATAACAAGTTCTCATAACTTTGTTCAGATAAAAAATGAATACGTAATTAAAGAATTAGTTAAGAATTATTTTAAATAAAAAAAAAATCACAATTTGGATTTTTCCAATTCGATTTGTTCTTGCTCTTTTTGCAGCTTTTTTTCCCGTTTTCCATATTTTCCCCTAAGTTTGAGATCATAACGTTTTAACGCTGTGAGAATAAGATCGTTTATCATCTCTCTATAAGATAAACCAATATGTTTTGCTGCAATGGCCATTTTTCCATTCGGCAATAAATTAGTTATAGGATTAATCTCATGTAAAAGTAAATTTTCAGTTTTTTCATCAATTAAAAAGACAGACATAGCAAAATCTCTGCAGTGACAAGAAGTGTAAGCCTTATGAGCAACTTTTCTTGCTCTTTTTACAATAGGATTTGTAATTTCTAGAAAGGAATATTTAAGATCTTCACTTTTAGCTTTAATACGTTGTTCAATTGACCAATTTTCTGGAAAAATATATTCGATGGCAGGTAAGAAATGGATATCATCATTTAAATCATTTCCAAATATAGGAAGATAGAACTTACGAGAATCAATGTATTCTTCAATCATTGCATAGGTAAATCTTTTCTTTTTGCTAATATTTTTTAGGATTGAATCAATTTCTTCAGTTGAATTAGCAATTTGGTCGGGAATTGAAGGTTCATGGATACCTTCTGAGAAAATTTTGATTATTACAGGATAGTGAAATCTAGGATTTATTTTAGGAAAAATACCGCTTTGTATTTTCAAGATTTGAAATTTTGGTGTTGCGATGAAGTTTAATTGTAGAATAGATTTAAATAGAGCCTTATTTTTACAAATCCCAATTGCATCAAGGCGCGAGCCTAAATATGGAATTTGAGCTAAATCAAACAAACCAACATACTGCGCAGGCTGAAATTTTGTAGCAACTTTATCAGCAGTATTTAAAATAAAATCGAATTTTCCTGTTAAAAGACGAGAAAGTAACTCTTCATTAGGAATCAAGAATTCAGTTTTATTACCATATTCTTCAACAACTTCTTTAAGCTCTTGTAAAGGATGAAGAGCCTTTTCTCTTTCATCTTCTTTATCCTTAGAAGAATCCTTTGGTGATTCTTTTAAATGACTTTTCAATTTTTCCTGATATTTGTTATATGATTCTAACAAATGTGGATCTACAATTAAAGCTATTTTCATTCTTATCTACACACCTATAAAGGTAGGATTAATAAATAATGCTTTTGTGAAAGCTGAAAAACAATGGCTCATGTAATATCTCAGAAGATGGAACTATTACGCTTTCCTTTTGTAGCAATTTTAGGGCAGGAAAACATGAAACTTGCATTAATTTTAAATGTCATCGACCCAAAAATTGGCGGAGTTCTTTTGACGGGACAGCAAGGAACCGGTAAAAGCACTGCTGTCCGTTCTTTGGTAGATATTTTACCAAAAATCGAAGTAAATGAAGGTTGCCAATTTCAATGCAATATTACTGACCCTCAAACCGATCCAAGTACTTGGTGCGAGTTTTGTGCAGCTACAAGAAATAATCACACAATAATTCAAAAACCTATCAATTTAGTAAACCTTCCTCTTGGTGCAACTGAAGAAATGATTATCGGCACTTTAGATATTCAAAAGATAATAAAAGAAGGAAAGCGGGCTATTCAACCAGGATTACTTGCAAAAGCTCATCGAGGCATATTATATGTTGATGAAATTAACTTACTTCAAGATCATTTGGTAGATATTTTATTAGATGTAGCCGCTTCAGGAATAAATATTATTGAACGTGAAGGAATTTCATTAAAACATAAGTCTTCATTTGTATTAATTGGTAGTATGAATCCAGAGGAAGGTGATCTCCGCCCTCAAATATCCGATCGTCTTGGTCTTGAAGTCCCAATTCAAGCTCCAACTGATCCTCAGATTCGGGCAAAAATAACTCAGCGCGTTATTAAATTTAATGATGATCCTGCAGCATTTATTTCAAAATTTAGCCAGGAAACCCAAGATTTACGTCACCAAATTATTTTTGCAAAAGAGATTCTTGATGAAATTCAAGTTCCTGATGAAATATTTAAACTAACAGCACGTCTTGTCCTTAAAGCGGGATTATATTCTCAACGAGCTGATATTACATTCATCCGATGTGCTCGAGCTCATGCTGCTTTTATGGGGAGAAAAAAAATAACAAAGGAAGATTTAGAAAAATCTATAGATTTAGTATTCCGACATCGCTTAAGTCGATATCAGCAGGAAATTCCTTTAGAAGAGATTCATTCTATTTTTAATTCAATGTATAATAACAATAACAACGATTCCAATTCATCTACAGAGGTTAAGATGTAAAATGATCCAAAATTACCCAGAATATGCAGAATTTTTGTGTTCATCTTATTATTTTAACTATAATCATCCCACTATTCAAAAAAAATTAACTGAAATCATTCCAAATCCAAGTAATTTAACACAACTTGAACAAATTCAGAAAATTTTTATATTTGTTAGAGATCATATTGCATATAAAGTAACCCATGAAATAACTACTCCAAAATTTTTGCGTGCTTCAAATACTCTTGCACGAGGATATGGCCATTGTGTTGCGAAGGCAATATTATTGGCAACATTTACTCGTTTGATTGGCATTCCTACGAGATTACATTTTGTTGATATAAAAAATCACCAACTTAGTGAAACATGGATAGAACAATTTGGGGAAGAACTATTATGGCATGGTTACGTTGAAATATATTTCAAAAATCGATGGATTGCTTTAAATCCAGCATATGATAAGAAATTATGTGAAAGACATGGATATTATGTAGTTGAATTTGATGGAAAAAATGATGCTCTATTTGCAAAAACAGATAAAAAAGGAAATTTATTCATAGAATACGTAGCAGATCATGGTGTATTTTCGAGAGTTCCTTATATAAGAATTTTTTCAGAATGGTTTTCGTATTATACACCATATTATTTGAGGTATTATAAAAAAGTAAGAAAAAATAGAAGGAAAAATAAAATTTAACGATAATTACCTTCGAAAATCAAAATTTGCATCAATTTCTAAATTTACATCTTTTTTTTGCATATCTTGATCACTCTAAAAAAGAAAAATATATACGCACATGATTCAGTGCGAATTAGTTTATCCAAAATTTTTTTTCAAATTTCTCTAGAAAAGTCAAACCTTTTGGTTCTATTCGATAAAAAACATGAAATGTTTTTCCTGGTATCTCAATCTCTAAGATCAATTTCTTTTCTTTGAGAGTATCCAATACTCGTTTACAATCATAATACTGTCGATTGATCTTTTTTGAGAAATAACTTGCAGGAATTACTCCTGTTTGACATTCTTTATTTTTATTTAGACAGTTATAGCACTGAATATCAGTTCCCTTTAAGTCACAACTCTTTTTTTCCCTAACACGATTTGCCAACCATCTTAAAAACAAAAATTGGCGCATTGTAAGCATGTCTGAGTTCATGGTAAATTATTCCATTTTTGTCATAAATATGAGAGATTGCTCACGAATATGTCTCTATTTCAATATTCACACTTCTACAATTATAATTGAGAGTAATAAAAGATACGCATCCTATGGTAGAAATTGCATTATTCGACAAGATAATAGTGAAATGGTTAAATTATCTAATAGAGTGAAGTATTTAAACCAAAGAAATTAGAATATAAATTGGAATCTTCCCAACATATCTCTTAAAAGGAGTCTCTATATTTTTTTGTTTTAAAATCTAAAAATTGGTGTGAAACTGGTTCAATTTTTCTCAAACTTATTCGCACTAATCTATACATGACAGATTGAAGCTTCATAAAATTAGGAATAACAGAGAATAACAAAAACTAATTTACACTTATCCGTACTTTCTTTTACTACCTTGACAAGCTATAAATATATAATATTCCCTTTGGAAAGAAGTCACGAGACTATAGAAATTAAATCTTATTATTTTTGGATAATGTGCATCAAATAGGAAAATAGCTGCATGAATTGATTTAATGTGTTTTATTATTTATCCTAAATCTTAATTTAACTAATATTTATTTATGAAATCAAAAAATAGTTCAATTATTTTAGAAAAGCATTTTTATGTCGAATACTTTAGAGCGAATAATAGAATTTTAATCCTAAAAACGAATTATTTATTAATTTGTTTGATGTTCTTTTACATGTACGATACGTACATTAGTAAGGTTGAAGAATAATGAAACCAGAAAGATCTCCAAATATTTTAATTTTAGATTTACCAGACCTTATTTATACAGAAAAACGATTATGTGAATTTGTCATTCCAAATTCAAACATTTTCGTTTCTTCTTATATTGAAGAAGCAAAGGAGATCATACAAACAAAACCCATTGATATCATTTTGATGGATTTATTCACAGATCACGAGCAAGAAAAGATGGTCGACAGCTTTTTAGCTAAAGTCAAACGAGAAAAAGATAATACAAAAATCATTGGTACTTCAGGGACATTCATTTCCCACAAAAAAGCAGAATTTTTAGATCATATTTTGATGAAACCCTTTTCATTGAAAGATCTTCAAATTGCTCTAAGCAAGTTCGATTAAAGTGTTCGTGTATTTGAATAATTCCATTTTTTATATTTTTTATATTATTTATCTAATATTTTATCTATAATATCTTGAAATTTAGAAGTCTCTTGAAGGAAGAGAGCATATAATTTGAATTGAACTCGAGCTCGAAATAAATTTTGATTACGATAAGAAATTTGAAAATAAACATCATTTTTTATAAAATCTGTCAGAAATCGTAAACCCAGCATGAAAGAAAAGTAAGCAGGAGCGTATTTTAACATCGACCACTCTGTTGTTGTCCATAAATTTGAAGTTTTATTCAGAAAACCCTTAGAAAAGGAATAAAATCGCTCCAGATCGATATCTACAAGCGAAAGATCTTGTTCATCTTCTTTAGCAGTATTGCAAATTGATCTTAAAGCATCTCCATAATCATAAAAACCAAATCCTGCGCTTACTGTGTCAAAATCTACAATTGAGACAACATTATCCCTTTTATCAAATAAAATGTTGTTAAATTTAGGATCGTTGTGAGTAATCCTAACTGGTATTTGCCCTGATTTTAAAATTTTTTCAATTTCATGCATTTTCAGGTAATTTTTTTTTAAAAATTCCACTTCAGAGGTAACAAGAACTTTTCTGGAAAAAAGATCTTGGGAATAACAATTTTGAAATTGCTGCCAATAGAATGATAAATCATGAAAGTGAGAAATAACAGGAAATAGGTTTTTATAAGGAAAATCATAAAGGGCTTGCTCAAAATCACCAAATACTTCACCAGCACGATAAACTTGCGTCAAATTTTTAGGAATCTCAAACGAGTACGTATTTGGAATAAATTTATATAAGCGCCACCATTGTTCTTGTTTCTTTTCTTTTTTTGGTAATTTTGGAATTAAAATCCAATGAGAACCCGAATTTGTTAAAACAAGTTGTGGAACAACTTTGAATGAATAATTTCTTTTTTCTTTTTCGATTTTTCTTTTTATATATGAAGTAATTTGATGTATATTTTTTTGTAATAAATCAGGATGTGGAAATACATAATGATTGATTTGTTGAAGTAAATATTGAGCACTTATTTTTTTATTTGTGAATACCAGATAACTCTTGTTTATGTGGCCTATCTTTAAAGGTTCAATTTTCTTAATTTTGTCATATATTTGAAATTCTTCTACAATTTTTTGAAGATCTTCCTGGTGAAAAATTTTCACTTTAATACTCCATTTTAATCGATTGATTCAATCAGTATATACTCTTATATTAGGTAATCCAATTTTAACAAAAAGTTTTTTCGATTTTATTTCTTTAGAAAGGGTATGATCCCCACTATTGAATGGGATGTTGAAACCCGAACTGTGAAATTAATTGATCAAACAAAATTACCTGGGCACTTGGAGTATATTATCGCATCAACCCATGCAGAAATTGGGCGCATTATTAAGAATATGAATATTAGAGGAGCGCCTGCAATTGGTGTAGCAGCTGCTTTTGGTATGGTATTAGCAGCACAAGAAAATCAAAATCAGAATTTCGAAAATTTTATAAAATCTATGCATCAAGCAGCTAATCTATTAAAAAATACCCGTCCAACTGCAATAAATCTTTTTTGGGCAATCGAACGCATGTTAAAAATAATTCCAACAGAAAAGTCAGATATTGATCAAATAACTGAAAGATTATTGGAAGAAGCACTTAAAATGTGGCAGGAAGATATAAATTGTAATAAAGCAATTGGAAAACACGGTGCATCGCTTTTATCAGATAATGATGTGGTTCTTACTCATTGTAATGCAGGATCTCTTGCAACTGTGTTATACGGCACAGCACTAGCACCAATTCGGTGGGCTGTAGAAGAAGAAAAGAAAAAAATTCAAGTAATAGCAGATGAAACTCGACCAAGATTACAAGGAGCGCGATTAACTGCATGGGAACTTAATTATGATCAAATTCCAGTAAAAATTGAACCAGACAACACCGCTGGTCTATTAATGCGAAAGGGATTAATTCAAAAGATAATTGTAGGTGCCGATAGGATTGTATCAGATGCAGTTTTTAACAAAATTGGAACATATATGTTAGCAATTGTTGCCAAATATCATAATATCCCATTTTATGTAGCTGCTCCAGGTAGCACACTCGCCCTTGATCAAAAAGAATCAGATGTTATTATTGAACAACGAGACGGTCAATTTGAAGTTGCCAAAATAATGGGGATTGCTTCTAAACCAATAGTACCAGATGGGGTTGAATGCATAAACTATGCATTCGATGCCACTCCCATGGATTTAGTAACTGCAATTATTACTGAAGATGGATTATTTAGCCCAAAAGAACTGCTTACGCACTATCTCTAGTTATATAGTGACAATAATTAAAAAAAAAGTAGATTTTAGTAAAAAAGAATTATTAGTTAATTTTAACCATTTTTTGGCCATTCATATCCACAAGCACCACAATGAAGTTTTTTCGGGTAGACTGGACTTCCTTGCATGCTGAAATATAGAGGTCTTTGACTGTTATCGTCTTTTTCTTGTATTTTTCGACGATCTTCATTACCGCATTTCGGACATTTAAATATTCTACCAGACATTTTCAACAATCGACTATTAAATTTGATTAAGTAATATTCTTATATTTGTGAGTTGAATATTAAATCCTTTTGATTCAATCCTTGCATGTACTGATAAAAAAAGGAATAATAATTTTTTCAAATTAAAACTTCATTTGAAATCCGACATAAATGGGGAAATATTTTACTGATTGACATGTCTGGAGAATATCAGGATTTCGGGTGCAATGACCTGCAAAAAGATGAGAAATGCCTGATTTTTCAAGATATTTTACATCATTAAATCCATGCATTCCTCCTAAAAAAGCTTTAACTTCACCAAAGTCTCTAGTTGCATTTATAAAAGATTTCAAACCAGGATGAAGACAGCCGACTATTATTAAATTTCCATCAAATCGCTCAGAGCGTAAGAGTAATGCATGTTCGCCAATATTTATTTTAGATTTTAATGTTCCAGAAGAAAAAAGAGAAGAATTAAGCCCATCAAGTCCCCCTTTTTCACCCATTCGATGAATCTGAAGCGAAGGAGCATATCGTAAAAATTCTTTCGGTTGAACTAAACTGTAATCAGATGGAAGAAAAATATGCTTGGGATGGCTGAGTGTGAGTACTTTAGGAATCCCGCCTGCATGATCCCAATGTCTGTGAGAGATAAATACTGCTTCTAAATCAAGTAATGAAAGGTTAAGATTATTAAGATTTTGTAAAAGCAAATCACCATCCCATCCAGTATCAAATAAAATTTTTATACCATTAGTTTCAATTAAAACACTGAATCCATGAGCGGGTTCCAAATCAACTCGATTAGGATGTGGATGATTTTCATATACCACAGTTAGTTGACCCATGATATCATCTTAGAAATAAAACACCTTTATTTTTAAAGTAACGAGAATTTGAGAAATTGTGCTTCTACAATTTTCATTTCCACCTTCATGGATCAGTTTTATTGGAATAATTATACTGATTTTAATTTTCTCAAAGCAAGATTTAAGCTTAGTTCTCTTTATTGGAACAACAATTTTTGGAATATTAACTCAAGTTCCAATATTTTTAATATTTTTCAACACAATAACAAATATTTCAACAATTTTTTTAGCTTTAATAATGTTATTCATCCCATTATTAGGAGGATTAATGGAAAAAACCAATTTAATGATGGAAGCTATTGAAAAAATGAATATTTCTAAAAAAGTGGCATTAATGGTAACGCCTGCATTATTTGGATTGCTTCCTGTTGCTGGTGGGGCTTTAATGTCTGCGCCAATGGTCGATCAAATAGATCCTAAAATTTCTGGTTCTCAGAAAGTGGCAATCAATGTATGGTTTCGACATTTGTTAGTTTTCATTTATCCTTTATCTCAAGTAATTTTAATCTGTACAGTAATTGCAGGATTAAAACAATACAAGACAGTTCTCTTTTTAATTCCATCTTTCTTAGTAATGGGTATTGCAGGATACATCTTTTTAATTCGTCCGCTTCAAGAGGAACCAAGAAATAATACTAGGAATTTGAAAAGAGTATTTCGAAATTTATTACCTATTCTAATTGCGCCAATTCTCGATCTTTTTACCCGCCTCTTTTTTGATTTTGAATACCCTGAAATAATTACAATTTTAGGCTTAATCATCAGTATTCTTCTAATTTTTTATTTTACTTCTTATGAAATTAAGCTAATACCAAAGTTAATGAAAGATATGAAAATCTGGCGTTTTCCTCTTTTGATTTTTGCAATCTTTTATTTTTTAAATGTATTTAATTCTTCTGATGTGCCAGTTCAAATTGGAAATCTTCAAATGCATTTTATTCTTTTATTGATTCTAGGATTTTTCCTTGGATTTGCAACTGGAAGAAATCAAATGCCTTTTTCATTGTTAATTCCAATTTACCTTATTCAAAATCAAATTAGCATTATGCCTATTTTTGATTTTGTTTCCTTATATACAGCTATTTTTATTGGATATCTACTTACACCATTACACCCTTGCTTAGCCTATTCGATAAAGTATTTTAATACAGATTATAGATCCAGCTTAAAAGCACTACTTTTCCCTGCCATCTTTTCATTGATGATACTGTTTTCAATATATTTTGTATATCTCCTTTTTGTTAATTAAAACTTATAGGTGATCATGATATTGATAAAAATTAACTTACCATTTTTTTTTAAGGAATTAAAATGAATTAATATTTGAGAAAATAAAGTGAATATAAAGAAGTATGGAGTCGATCGAGATGGGAGCAAAAAAATCAATAAAAAACAGAAAAAACATTAAATCAACCTCCCGTCGTTCAGAACATTGGAAAACTCTCCCAAGAGATAAAAAAGGAAGATGGACTAAAGCCAGAAAGAAAAAAAAATCAACGAAAAAGCACATTAAAAGTTCATCTTCAGCTTCAAGAACAAAACAAACAAATAGTGCTTCAAAAACAAGAACTGATTCAAATATAATAAAAGTGCCATCATCTCATACTTCTACAGTTAATATTTCATCACAAACTAATAATTTATGCCCTCGATGTGGAGGGGATATGAAATTTCATCGAATTAGATGTGGTCCAGAAAGATTAGTTTCAGTAACAAAATGTGAAATATGTAATTTTTGGCTTCCTATTGGAAAATAAATATTATTATTCCATTGAATAATAGTATTTCATCATTTTTTCACAAGTTTCAAATAATTCAGCAATGCCTTCTTTTGTTTTCGCTGAAATATAATAATTTCCTATAATATTCTTGCTGTTAGGGAGTGATTCTTTCAATTGAGAAAATTCTTCATCAAATGAACCTAACAATGAAGGATCAACTAAATCTTTTTTAGTTCCTACAATAAAAACAGGAATCATTGGATTTTCATGATATATCAGTTCATACCACATTGGAATTGAGAGAAATGAAGGATATCTTGTAAGATCATAAACGATCATAGCGGATTTAACACCTTTTAAATACGCATCATGAATAAAATGAAAACGGGGCTGGCCACCTAGATCAACTGCTAAAAATGCAGAATTAATATTGTTAACATGCTTTAGTTCAAATGGAATGACCGCAATATCAACACCTATTGTTATTTGGCTTTCTTCAATAAATGTCATTTCTTTTTTCGCTCTAAGTAATGATGTTTTTCCTACCCCACCATCACCTAAAATTGCAATTTTAACAACAGAATTCTGCACTAAGAAATCACTCCAATGTTTTATTGTGATCCCCTTACTAACACAGATTCATAAATTTTTTCCTAGCTCTATTTAATATCACATATTTGTAACCACATTATCAAATTATATAATATTAATAATAATAATGACATAAATAATCTTTAATGAATTTTCAAATAGAAAAATCTACTAAATTTAATTCTATTTTTGGAATTTTCATTAAATTTGCACACACAATCAACTTGATCAAAGAAGTATATTAACTCATGAAAAAAACTAGAAAAAATTTCGACTATTTGAAAATTTGTAGTTCATTAATTTTTATTCTTATAAGCTTAAGTGAATTTTTAGTTATTAGTTTTGAAAATAAACGAGCAACTTGGCTGCATTTTGGGTTTTGTTTTATCTGGTTATTGATGTTATTAATAAATTGGAATTTTGTGATTTCACATCTTCGAAATGATATTCTTCCTAAAAAATATAGAGCAGTATATTTTACTGTAGTGATGGTTATAATTATTGCACTCTATTTAATTTTATTATACCCAATTAGCCCATATATAGAGATATTGGATATATTTTTCAAGTTTCTCCCAACTTATATTGGAGGATTATCTTCTTTATTCTCAATAACTGCTTTTGTTTCAAAGGACATTGAATTTCGACAACAGACAGGGAGATCATTATTACAACAAGACAAAACAGTAAAACACTTAAAAAAAATATTTGTTTTGGAATTATGCATTTTTTTCCCCATTGTTGTGTTTATTGCTTTGATGTTATCAGCTTTTCTTTATACAATGTCAAAAGATTTAAATATCTCCACATTTGTAGTTTTTTTCATTCCCTTTTTTCTCTCTATATTATTAATATTTATTTGGATAGCTGTCATCATTAAAAAGGGACGAGAAATTAAAAAAAATCTTCAATAGTTGGGTGTAGATTAGTTTATGATTAATTTGACTGATATTTATAAATATAAAAAATAAATCAATCTTATGAAAGCGGCTTATTTTCTTCAACATGGAAATATATCCCAAATTAAATATGGAGATCTTCCGATTCCAGAAGTAAATCCTTCAGAAATATTAATTCAAACGAAATTTGCATCAGTAAATCACCTCGATCTATTTGTATTACAAGGGTGGCCAGGTTTACACTTGAAATTACCTCATATTATGGGTAGTGATGGTTCTGGAATTGTGAAAGAAGTCGGAACAAATGTATCAAATTTTAGAAAAGGAGATAAAGTGGTAATCAATCCTGGAATTGGCTGTAATCAGTGCGAATTTTGTGTAGCAGGTCAACAAAGTCTTTGTAAATATTTTTCCATTAAAGGTGAACATCAAGATGGAACATTTGCAGAGTATTTTACTATTCCTACTCAAAATGCATTAAAAATTCCAGATTATTTCGGACTTAAAGAAGCTGCTGCTGGTGCGCTAACATTTTTAACAGCATGGCGTATGTTAGTGTCAAAAGCCAAAATTAAGCAAAATGATTTTGTTTTAATTCAAGGAGCAAGTGGTGGTGTAAGCATTGCAGCTATTCAAATCGCTAAATTTTTTGGAGCAAAAGTGATTACAACTACAAGTTCACATGAGAAAGTGGAAAAAGCTAAGAAATTAGGTGCAGATTATGTAATAAATTACAATGAAATACCTAATTATACTAAAAAAATCTATAAAGAAATTACCAAAGAGCATGGAATTGATATCGTGATAGATAGTGTTGGAAAAGCAACTTTTAGCAAAAGTATTAAATTATTATCCAAAGGAGGAAAATTAATCACTTGTGGAGCGACAACTGGCCCAACAACAGCGATTGATATAAGAAATCTCTTTTGGAAACAAATTTCCCTGATTGGTTCAACAATGAGTAACCATCATGAATTTCTTAAAGTAATGCAGTTAATATTTGAGAGAAAATTAATTCCATTAATAGATTCTATATATTCTTTAGATAATGTTAAAGAAGCAGAACATTTTTTAAAAATTGGTAATCACTTCGGAAAAATCGTTATTGAAATTTAATTATCAGCTTTTTTTTTAATTCGCGAATAAAATAAAAAATGCATAAGTAAATAAAAAAAGTATTTTTAACATCAAACTTATTCGCACCAATATTTCTCAATTCCAGGATGATTATAACCTAATTCAATATATTTGCGACTTATCTCAACATAATGCATAGCATCTTTTCTTGCTTTTTCAGGAAAATCTGGTGATAAATCGCGAATTTTTTTTGCTGGAACACCTGCAACTAACGCTAAAGAGGGTACTTCCTTTCGTGCTACAGCACCAGCAGCAACGATTGTTCCTTCACCCACTGTCGTTCCTTGTAGTATAACAGAATCAATACCGATCATACAATTATTTCCTACCTTGCATGGTCCATGAACAGTTGCTTTATGCCCTACAATAATATTTTCTCCTACCCAACATTCAGTATCGTAATCTGAATGTAAAACAGCATTATCTTGGATAGAAGTATTCTTTCCGACATATATACTACAAATATCACCCCGTAAAACTGCACCGTACCAAATATTAGCACCAGGTTCAATAGTAACATCACCAATAATTATAGCTGTAGGAGCTACAAATGCATGTGTAGATATTTTTGGAATTTTTCCTGAATTCGGAGATGGAATAATCATTTTTTTTCACCGTTATTTTACTAATTAATTCTTAATTTGATTAATTTGGAATAATTTATTTATATGATGATTTCTCCTTTCGCAGTTAAAATTACGCGCCCCCCAATATTCACTTGAATTTGATCATCTTGAAGTTCTGCTTTTACTACAATTAGGGAGGGACGACCAATTTCATAACCTTGTTCAATATGCAATTCAATGAAATTCTTTTGAAAATAATTATTTTTAATTAGATATGCACCCAAACAACCTGAACCACTTCCTGAAGCAGCATCTTCAGGAATGTTATAGTAATGGGCAAAAACTCGAGAATGAATATCGTGTTCAGAATACTCAGTTTCGGGACAAAATGCAAGAATTACTTTTGCTTTTGCTTTTTGTACTAACCAATTGTATCGCTCTACGTTAATTTGAATGTTTTTTATACTTTGGAGTGTTTTAATTGGAACAATAATAAAACCTAACCCACTAAAGACTTCTTGAATTGGAAAACGATTATCAATTTCTGCGGGTTCAAGACCTAATACACGTGAAAGTAAAACTGGTTCGAAAATGTGTCCAAATTCGGGTTCTTTTTGATCGGATAAAAGAATTGTTTTTTGCTTTGAAATAAAATTCGAACCATTTTTTTTCAAATCCATATATTCCACAAAAGTAACACCTGATTTAAGTTGAAGTGAAATTTGCTTTTTTGCACCAAATGAAAGAAAATGGTTGATAACAAATGCAGTTCCCAAAGTTGGATGACCAGAAAAAGCGACTTCCTTCTTTGGGGTGAAAATTCGCACATCATAGTGACCTGCATTATTAGGTTCAGATGAGATAAAACTTGTCTCTCGAAAATTCATTTCTTGAGCAATTTTTAACATTATTTCTTCATCAAGAGGGTTCTCTACTACAACAACAGCAACTTGATTTCCAGTAAAACGTTCTTGAGCAAACACATCAACAACATAATATTTTAAATTAAGCATGGGGATTCACCTTCTTAAAGAAGGAAGTAAAAATACATATTCTTCAATAAGAAATAAAAGTAAATAAAGCCAAAAAAGTTTTCAAGCAATTATTTATATTCAATTGTCAAAGAGAAAAGGCGAAAGAATTTTAGAAAAAGTAAAAATTGTGAAATTCTTAAAATTTAAATTTAATCTCTATTCTTTTGCAACAGCTCGATATGCAAAATGTGAAACATAATAATCCAAAGATTCTTTCACAGCTCGCTTAATGAGTGGAATATACGCATCACGATTTAAGGTATGCAATAAAATTCGCTCCAATTCATGAAACATTTCGGTTACGTATTTCTTTCGAGCTTCAGGAATCATTGTTCTAAATTCTCCAATTGGTACCATTCTCTTTTTTTGCCATTCTTGAATTGCCATCAAAAAGAAACCACGCATAGCCAATTCTTCCATTTCAATATAGTTTAATGCAACTTGAACCAATTGATCAACTATTTTTCTTTGTTCCTTTAGGAGCGTAACTCGTGCTAAAGATTCTCTGGCGCGAATTAAATCATCAGCCTTAAATAAATTCCCCTTATGCAAAAATTACCACCAGTCTCCCTTCTTCTAATTTAACATATTTATCTCAATATCGAGATTTAAAAATACTGCTTTAGAATTATATGTATTCTGTATTGGTTCATAATTTGTAAATTTAAATAAATGCGAATAAGGTGCGAATTAGTTTAAATTAAAAAAAAGGAATAATGTCAATTAAAACCAAATTGTTTTGCGAATATGATAAATGTAATCTTGGATTTCATTTTGAATTCGTTCAGAGTCCCATTTCATATTTACAGCGAGAATTTTTGCCACTTTTTCAGCAATTACTTCTTGTTGATCATGTCGAACTTTCATGAAAATTTCAGTTCGTCGGCGAAGTATGTCTACTAAATGCACTACATATTCATGTTCAATAATGTATTCAATTTCTGCAGGAATGAATGGATGACCAGATAAAAGCGGAACACCTAAATCAGAATTATTTTTTACCATTATTACAATTTCTATTGCACCTTTGCCATATTGTTGATATAAATAACTTAAAATCTGTTCTGAAAGTGTTGTTGAAGTCTGTTGAAGAAACTTTCGCCACTCTTGTTTAGTAAGATTAACCAAGAATGGACGTCGAGAAAAATTCTTCCTTTTCATTTTCTTAGGAATTCTGGTAGCAAGTTCGGGATCCTTTTTAAAAAGGTGAAATAGCAAGTCTTCAGCCATTTTTCGATAGGTTGTTAGTTTTCCTCCGCATAAAGTTGTTAATCCATCATTGGTATCTAAGATTACGTGTTTACGGGATACTTCACTCTCAGATTTGCCTTTTTCCATAACAAGCGGACGAATACCTGCATATGTTGAAATAATATCGTCATAAGTCAAGTTTGCCTTAGGAAACAAATAATTGACAGTATGAAAAAGATAATCACAATCTTCTTTAGTACAATATGGTTGAGCAAGATCTTCATTTGGTTGACCATTTCTTTTATCAATGTAATCTGTATCAGTTGTACCAATTAAAGTTATATCCTCTCGATTAAGGACAAAAAATACCCGCCCATCATCAATTGATTTTAAGCCAATTCCATCACGATTCCCTATTTTTTTAATAGGCACTGCAACATGAACCCCTTTAGTGGGCCGAATTACCTTTCGATGGCCAGGTGGTAACAAATCATCCGTCCAAATTCCTGTAGCATTAATGAAATGTCGTCCTTTAATATGAAATTGCTCGTTTGAAATTAAATCATGGACTTTAAGGGAAATAATCTTTCCATTTTTACGTTCAAATCCTTCCGCTTTAATGTAATTAACAGCAATTGTTGATCCAAGAAATACTGCTTCCTTTATAGTTTCAAGAGTCAAACGAGCATCATCTACATTTGTATCATAATATTCACCAATCATCTGAAGATCATCAAAGCGCATATTTGGTTGAATTTTTTCTGCTTCTTCTTTTGTGTAAAATTTGTGTTTGGCATACTGTTTAAATTTGGAACAGCAATTAGAGAGAAAATCATATAGGCAAATTCCAATTTTAACATCTTTGGGAGTAATACCCATCTTTTTATCTGCAATCATATACATTTTCAGCGGTCGACAATTATGGGAGAAGTGAGATCTCAGCCAATTTCGCTCAGTTGTTGCTTCTCGAACGAGTTTAAATTCAGCTTGAGAAAGATAACGAAATCCACCATGGGCTAATTTCGAAGAGCGAGATGAAGTCCCAAAAGCAAAATCATTCATGTCGATCAACGCAGTCTTTATTCCACGAAGAGCCGCTTCTCGTGCGATTCCTGCTCCTGTAATACCCCCACCAATTATTACTAAATCAAATTCTTCAGATTTCAGTTGTTTGATATGATCTTGCCGATAATTATTTGACCAATCTATTTTAACAATTGAGTTAGACATTCATGCATTCACATCATTTACTATTTATTTGAAATATTAATTAATATTCGATAAGAAGGCCGTATTATTAAAAATATTGCTCAAACTTTTCTAGAATTCGCTAGAATTTGACTTTTTCACTTTTTTTATTCTAAATGTAAAAAATGGAATTGAGTTAGTATCAAAAATATTAATACATACATTCGTATTTTTCATATTATTCAAATAAATGATGTGCAATAACGTCCCATGACTGAAAAAAAGGAAAAAAGCCTCATTTCAATAAAAAATGAATTATTAGAGGCGTGTAAAGGAATTCAAGACTATTTGGTAAAAATTCGGCGCTATTTTCATCAACATCCCGAATTACAGTATCAAGAAAAAAATACTCAAGATTTTATTTTAAAAGAATTAAAAAAAATGGGAATTGAAGGCAAAATAACAGCAAAGACAGGAGTAATCGCTAAAATCACAGGAGAATTACCAGGAACATGCATTGCTTTACGAGCAGATATGGACGCTTTGGCGATTTCAGAAGAAAACTTAGTAGAATATAGAAGTAAAAATCCTGGAATTATGCATGCATGCGGTCACGATGCACATATGGCTTCTTTGCTGGGGGCAGCTAAAATAATTAATCAATATCGTTCATATCTACATGGAACATTAAAATTAATTTTTCAACCAGCTGAAGAAGGTGGAGGAGGAGCTCAGAAAATCGTGAATGAAGGGCATTTACAAGATGTTGATCAAATATATGGTATTCATGTATGGCTACCACTTCAATCTGGTACAATAGGGTTGAATCCAGGCATTCTTATGGCTTCAGCAGATATGTTCCAAATTATAATTACAGGAAGAGGCGGACACGCGGCTTTTCCCCAATTATCTATCGATCCAACCATTGTGGTGAGTGAAATATATGACGCACTCCAAAAGTTGGTTACACGAGAAATTAATCCATTACATACTGTTCTTATTACAACTCCTGAATTTCATGGAAGTAATGCTGGTAATATTATCCCCTCAAAGGCAATTCTCTCAGGAACTTTGCGTACCTTTGATGAAAATGATCGAATGTATGTATTAAAACGAATAAAGGAAATTTGTACTCTGTACGCAAAAGCTTGGCGATGTGAATGTGAACTAAAACTTCTGGGAGTGTCTTATCCATCTGTAAAGAACTCAACACATCTTGTTAAGAAAATTGAACCAATTCTAAAAGATCTCGGACCTGTTACCGAAGTAGAACCAACAATGGGAGGAGAAGATTTTGCCTTTTATCAACAGGAAACTGATGGTGTATTCCTTTTTTTAGGAATTCAAAATAAAGAAAAGGACATTATTTATCCTCACCATCATGCCAAATTCAATATTGATGAAGATGTATTGTGGAAAGCAGCGGCAATATACTCGCTTTTAGCTTTCTCTGATTCGATTTAAAATTATTTAAAGCATTCTAATTCTCATTTTTAGTATTAATGATTTTGAATGCAATATTCAATTTTTCTTTAATAATTCTTAGTGCTCTTTTTCTTCTTTCAATCCCATATAGAGTAATATTACTGCAGGAACTATACCAATATTTATAATTAAATTGATCTTTCGCCCAATTTCTGAATTTAACCAATTAAAGACAAAACTTCCCACTATTACTAAATCCATTAAAATCATTCCTGAAAGAGTCATTATGTATTTTTTCCCATAAATGCTGGCTCGCCCAATTTCTTTATACTGTTTAATACCAGTAGTAATAATTAAAACAACTAGACTCTGAGAAATCACAATCCCATATAAAAAGAATGCAGTAGACCAAACAGGAACACCTAAATCTAAAGGATCCACTGATTTTTGGTTATATCCTTCAATACCTTGAAGCCCGTTTTTATATTCAAAAACAACACCATCTGGAATAAAGAATAATACTGATAATAAAAATATGTAAATGAAAGTATAAAGAATCTGTCTTCTTAAAGGAAATCCAACTTGAGATTTTCGGATGATTTGATCAAAAAAATAGATATTTAGAAGTCCCAAACAGGATAATGTGATAGTAAGCTTATTCCCAATTATATTAAATTCATATATATCTATTGCGCGATATAAAATATTAATTAAAATTCCGATAGCAGGAATGATGAAGACTAATGCAAGAGTAATTGATATACGATTTCGTTTTCGAGCTAAAGCTTTAATTGATAAATAAATAAAAAGCATTAAAATTAAGCCATAAATCACATATACTTGAAGAATTACTGTTGATACCATATTAATCAATTAAAAAGAAAATAAGGCTAAATGTTTTTGGAAAAAAAATGAAAACAAAATTAGAAAAAACGACATCTTATTTTTGTTTTTCTTAAATAAATGTTAATTATATGCAAATAAGTCCAGATAACAAAATAAATCATCAAAATCATTGGATAGATATCCATAAAGAAGAGGCACTCATATTAAAATCTGCAAAACTAATCTACACTCATTGTGAATTATTGTGTATAAGAAGAATTTTATAAACAACTGGGTTTTTATAGAATTATGAAATGTTCCGATAATTTAACAGCTCCAATCTTTTTGGAAATTTCGATTGAAGCCACAAATGAAAAAGATTTATCGGAAGAACAACTTATTGAAAGAGTATCAAAAGCTTTTTTTGAATTATACGGTAAAAATTGTCAAATTCATAAAATCAACAGAAAACCTTACATTCGCATCGATTTCCAATCTCAAGATGATTTTGCGAAAATTTATGAACGCCAATATTCTATGTATGTATATCTTTTTGATGAATTTCTTCAAGAAAATTTATCAATTGAAAATCTTTTTGCACCTTGGCTTAAAAAATCTGAAAAAAAGGGAGATAATGAACAATGGGATAATTATCTGGTTCTTCGTTATCGAACTAATTGTATTGAACCAATGAGACAGTTTTATGAATTTTCTGCAAAAATAAATCGTTTTTTTGGCTCACGTATCATAAATGAAGAAATAATTGATGGTTATTTGAGATTTATTCATACAAAAGAAGATTTTGAAATATTACTTCTTCCAGGAGATATAGAAGATGCGTGGCGAGAAACATTCAAAATACGTGGAGTGGATCTTGATCATCCTTTAATCAAGAAATTTTTCGTTACAATGCGCCATTGGAAGGAAGAAATTTGGAAAAAATAAAAAATTTTAACTAAATTATACGAATCACTTCTTTTTCTTGAAAAATCTAACAATTTGTGTAAAAATTGCTGGAAATTTGCTCGAATTTACAAATTCAAAAAAAATTTTAATTCTTCATTCGAACAAAATTGTACTTCAGTAAACTTAGAATTTTATTGATCTTGATTGTTTTTAATCGTTCATTTTTTTATTCTCTCATCACATTCTGATAAAAAACAAAAGATCTTTAATAATTTTGATCACTCTTGAAAAAAAAATAGTTAGAACGTTAAATATTTACTAATTACTGTTCAATTTCGGGATTCCGCAAAGTAATTCAACTGTATATTCATTGGGATTATTATAGCCATGAGGTTCATTTGGAGGCATATAAACAAATTGATTTGATTCTACTACTGTTTTTGCCCCTTTTTCATTTAATAATTCAATTGGACCTTTCAATATGAACATTTGATGTTCTTCTGGATGTGAATGAATTCCGATTTGACCTTGTGGTCCAATTTCAAACCGTCGAAGCATAAAATGAGTTGATTCTGAAGGTTTTCTAAACCATTGGATGGTTGTTTTCGTTGATCCGTAAACAGTTACTGGCTCTTTGGGAACATCATTAAGTGATTTAATAATCATTTTTAATCAAGATTGAAATAAGAAAGGTGTATTTTAAATTATTCACATTCGCACTAACTATAAAAATAGGAAAAAAAAGAATTAATCAGAACTGTACAATTAAATCAATGAAGTTTCTGCCCGCAATATTCACAAAATAGAAAATTAGGCTCAATCTCTTCACCGCACCGCGGGCAGTATTTAATTTTTACATTAGATTGAGAATATTGTTGTGAATTATTTGAATTATTAGCGGAACCTACTAAAGGTAAAGATTCCCTACGCATTTCTCGGTAATGTTGTTTGTTAACAGAATGATCAATAGAAATATATGCAATTAACATGATTGGTATTGTGGGCCACAAGAACCATCCAAAATCTCCACCTGTAATTAAATCAACAAAAGCTAAAAAGATACAAACAATTCCAGGATACCAGAGTGAATAATATTTTGAAACATGAAGACCCATCAACTTACGGCGTTTGGCATTGTATGCTACAGCATGACAACCCAATCCAATACCCCAAGTTAAAACAGGCCAAATAAACCATACGCCACTTACACTTAGTAAGTTTATCATTAATATAAATGCATTTACAATCAAATACACTGCGAAATGGATGTAAAATTCCCGATCAGATCGGTTTGAATATTTAGAGCGAATAAGTACAACTGCTGTGTGAATTCCAATACCAATACCCCACGAAAACAGCGGGAATATATGCCAAGGATACTCATATCCTGATAAAAGATTAAGTAGAAAAAGGAAAGAGTTTACGCTTAAGAATGTAATCCAATGAGATCGAAGACTGCTGCGAGCATTAGCGTAAGATTTTGGACTATAATAACCGCGATTTGGAA
Organism: Candidatus Harpocratesius sp.; assembly: GCF_054039255.1. NCBI lineage: Archaea > Promethearchaeati > Promethearchaeota > Promethearchaeia > Promethearchaeales > Promethearchaeaceae > Candidatus Harpocratesius > Candidatus Harpocratesius sp. The sequence continues at coordinate 41,137 of NZ_JBPLBG010000075.1, read as the reverse complement.
GCCGAGAAGTAAAGTTTGAATCATTATTATTAATATATGACATTTTTCCACCAATTTTTGTGATGTGATTTTTAATAATTTTATCAAAAAATCTTTGAATTAAGAAGGTTGAAGAGCCCATTTTTTAGCATGTTAATCTTTTCCACTCATGTTAGTCTCATCAAATTTTTTGCCAGCAACATGTCGATAACGTGGATTTTTATTTGCAACAGTAATAGCAACTAGAATTAAACAGATTCCAACAACTTCACGCAGAAAAAGAGTCTCATGTAGTAAAAAAACCCCTGCAACTGTACCTATAATTGGATTTATTAACGAAAAAATCACAATATATTCAGAAGAGATGCTTTTATTTGACAATGCTAAATTATATGTATAGAAAGCAATTCCTCCACAGAAGATACCAAGATATAAGAGTGCAATCCAATTGATACTAGATAAGCCACAAATTGCTTCAAGCCCTCCTGTAATAATTGCAATAGGAAGAAGAAGAAAAAGAGAACTAAGAAAAACAGAAAGGGTGGTGAAAAGAGGATCAATTTGTTCATTTATTTTAGCTGTAAATGCACTGTATGCCCCCCAAATAAAATAGGCAACCAAAGTGCCGAGATCTCCAGGTAATGTATCATTGCTAAAATTAAATTCATCAGAAATTAAAATTAATATCACGCCACTTATTGCCAAAATCAAGCCTACAAGGAAGTTTTTAGTAGGTTTTTGTTTATAAAATATTGTATTTATTATCACAACCCAAAAAATCATAGTATTACTAAGAACTGCTTGATTTGATGATTCTGTACGCGATAAAGACCAATATTCCATAAAAAAAGCAATTGCATATAGCAACACTCCAATCGCTAAAATTTGCCAGAGAAATTTACGAAATGAATTAAACCAATCAGTGAGTTGTCCCTTAATAACCAAAATGCAAAATATTGTGAATGCACCAATTACTGTCCTATAAAAAGTAACAATGATTGGAGAAAATGGAGTTGGAGATATGAACTTTCCAGCTGTAAAAGATGTTCCCCAAATTAAGAAAGTAAATAAGGCAAGTGCATAAGAAAAAGCGGGTGAACCACGCCAAGATTGCTTTTTTTGGGAATTTAGGTTCATAGGAATTAAAATTAAATAAGGTTTTTTTATTTTTTTTTTATCTTTATTTCTCTCTTTTTACAATAAATATAATTATTTATATTTTACCTTCTAAATCAGAGAAAATAAGAATCATTCATAATTTCTTTTAATTTCCATCCAAATTTTCTGTTTTAGAATTTTTGAAGCCATATTAATAGGAATTTGATTTTTTAACACATTAGGAACAATTCCATCAGTTCCAGGTATTAGAATAGGAAAAACGGGGATCTTTCTTTCTTTACCAATTTCTATTTGTAAATCTGTAAAAGAATCTTCAGAAAGATCTTCTCCAGCAAAATAAAGAATAGCATCCACATTTTGAATAATTACTAACAAAAGATTTCGTTTTGCAATTTCTGATTTCATATTTATAAATTTTTTTTCAGATTCAGTGATAAATACAATATCTTGAGGGTGGATTTCCAATTTCTTTAAATATTTCCCTATTAATTTGCTGTATTTTTGATTAAATATCAAAAGAATTTGTACCATACCCTTTTAAATATACGTATTAATATATATGTTCTTATTTCATAAAGTAATTAAAAAAAGGGGTGTACTTAATTAAAAAAAGCTAAATCAATTTTAACTCAAAAAATAGAAAATTATAATGGGTATAATTCTATTCCATTTTAATTAATGATGCAATTTTCATTTGTACTCTAATTAAATGATTTTTCTTTAGTTGTCTTATAGCTTTAAGAAAATGGTCTAATGTAGCATGAGAAGTTGATCGTTTTCCAAAGAAATTCATAACGACGCGCTGTAAAGATTCTAAAGGCATTTTACCACCATCTTTTAAAACAAAAAGAATACAATTCGAGATTTCATAAAGTGAAATCATGTTAAATTTACGAGGATCATCTTTCGGATGTAAAGCTATCCGACATTTAAATGATAATTGAGTTTTATGATCTTTAGGTAGTAAAAATCCTGGTTCACTTTTGTAATCAACAATATCTCGAGAGAAAATTAAATCAGATATTTTCTGCTTTACATAATTAGATTTCTTCTTGTATCCAAAAAGAGTAGACATTCGTGAAACGAGAAGATCAAAGTGAATTGGCCCTTCTTTTGTAACAATTTCTCGAATATACTCTTCAATTAGTCTTTCATATGCAGGATCATGAAAATCATCAATAGAAAAATTTTCATCAAAGCATACAATTTTATATTCTTCGACTCCTGAAATAGATAATAATTTTTTCCGGAAAATTGCACTATTTCGCCTTTGACTTGTCAATAATTCTAGATCTTGCTTATTAAATACAAAAAAGGTGCTTGATTCAGTAATTTCTTTAGTTTCTGAAATATTAGTCTGATTAGAAGATGAATTTTGCTTATATTGATAAAGTGCCTTTGTAGATGAAATTGATGAAGTTTGACTTTTCACTCTCTCTTTTTCTAATGTACAGAGTTTATATATTATTTCTGATATTTCCTTCAAGATCTTTTTATAATTTTGAAACCACTCAATAGAATAAATATGATATAGATTCCAATCTAAACTCTTAAGAACATAAGGTCGAATTCGAAATCGTTCAGTTGCATTAGGAGCAAACGCATAACTTCCATGATCTAGAATAATACCTAAAATATATCTGGATGAATCAAAAGGATGCACAATTGCAATATCAATTTGGTTTTTGGATTTACCAACCCCAATATCTACATTGAAACCTTGATCCTTTATTTTATTCGCAATAGAGCGCTGTAAATCAGTTTTTAGAGTTAATGAAGCTTGTAAAAGAGTTCCAGAATTTGAAATTACACCAGTATTGTTGTTTGCATTTTTTATTGTTTGAGAATAAACAAATTGTAAGAATTGAAAAAAATCACGCAAACCTTTACTTTGAGTGCGCTTAAAATCAATTTCATTTGGATTGAAAGAGCAGAAGATTTCCATGCGATATCGAGCTCGTGTTATTGCTACATTTAAGCGGCGTTCACCACCCATTTGATTTAGAGCCCCAAAATTTAATCTAAATTCTTCATTGTAATCATATCCATACCCAATAGAGAAAAATATGACATCTCGTTCATTTCCTTGGACATTTTCAATATTTTTAATAAAAAGACGCTCAGGACCAATGTAATCCACCAATTTCTCCTTTTCAAGATTTGCTTTTAACTTTTTTGCCAAAGCTTTTTGAATTGCATCCATTTGGGCCTCATTAAATGCAATTACCCCTAAACTAAGGGATCGCTTCTGAACTTTATTATTTTGATAATGTTCTAAGATAGCATTTGCAACTGCTTCTGCTTCAACCTTATTAGTTCGTGATTTTCCTCTATCATATTTTCCTTCTTTAATGTAATGAAAATTGATAGCACTTGTTGAAATATCTCTAAATATATCCGGGAATGTATTAAGCATGTGGGAATAATAATTATAGTTGGAAAAAACAATCAAATTTTCCCGTTTTGATCGATAATGATTTTTTAATGTAAAAACGGGTAATCCAATAACCATGGCTTCTTCTAACACGCTTTCGTATGATGATAAATCAGGATCAGTAAATTCTGATTCATCAAATAGCTGTGATGTAAAAAATCGAGTAGGAGGTAATTGTTTCTCATCACCTACTACCACTACTTGTTTTCCTCGAATAATAGCACCAATTGCATCTTCAGTACAAATTTGAGAAGCCTCATCAAATATTACCAAATCAAAATATTGATAAAATCTCTCTAAAGGCAGATAGGTCGCAACTGAGAGAGGACTCATTAATAAACATGGTTTAAGAGTTAAAAGGTAATCTCTACTGTAATCTAAAATGTCTCGTAACGGCTTAATATTTCTTCGTTTTATTAATTCACGATTTAAAAAACCGATTTCAGTAATCTCATCATCTTGGTAAAGCCATGGAGCGATAGGCCGATTTTCAAACAATCGTTTTGCTAATCGATATCGATTGATACGTAATAGATTGGCATCAATTTCTTTGAAATTTTGAATGTTTTTTGAGTATTTCTCTATTCGAAATCTATAAAGGGAGGGATTTGATTGAATTACACGCTCTAACCACTGAATCAAGTAAGTTTTTCGGAATTTGGAAGCAAAATTAGGAGAAATTTCCGAAATCATTAATTCTTTTATTAAAAAATCAAGTTGTTTAGATTTAAGTTGCTTTATACTTTTAGAAAATTCTACCCATTTAGAATACGATTTAAGTTCTTTTTGCCAAAATGAACACCATTTTGTTAATTGATTCCAATAATTATCAGATTCTATGATATTTATATTAGTTATTGGTAATTTTGCCAGAATTGGACTGTTTTGTATTTTTAGTAACGATTGTAGATAATTATTTAATTCATCAAAATGAGTGTAAAATAATTGAGGATTATTATTAGCCAAATTATGACTTGTTTGATAAATATTCTTATCAAGAAATGAATTTTGAACTAATTTTATACGTTGTATATGATTCTTAATAAGTTCAAATCGATTTTTACGTATTAAAATTTTTGAAATAAATTTTTTCCGATATTGATAAAATGTTATGGAAAAAAAACGCTTGGTATTATTGAAATTACTGATATACTCTTGTTCTATTTCATTAATATCTATATTTAAACTTATCAAAGAATAAAAAGAAAAGAATTCAGTTAATTTTTCTAAATCTGAAGGAGAATTAATAGATTTAAAGCCATAACGATGATAAAATAATTCTAATTTTTCTTGAAAAATTGTTAAAGCAATTTGAAAATTTAGCAATGCTTCTTGGATTTCAAGATAAGTATATTCAGGAGGTTGACTAAATGAACAAAGACGCCATGAAAAAGAATCATAATTCGCTCGGATATCAGAAAAATCTTCAATCGTAGATAAAATATCTTCAATTTCATCTAAATCATTCTCATCAAATGCATCAATATTTGGAATACGGCCTGAAAATTCTTTAATTTCGCGTAATTGATCTAAGGCAGCCAATTTTTGTTCAATCAAACATTCAGTTGGACCAAATGGTTTATTAATTTCGCTAACATACGAATTTAAATGCTGTTTCAAGCGTGATAAGGAATGATATTTTTCATTAGGAACCACAAACGGTTTTAGCTCCGTGTTATAAGTATGACTAATTTGATCCATAACTTGACGTTTATTAGATTTATCTGAATGTAATTCTAAACAAAATTCACCAATTCCAGTCTTATCCAACCGTTCTTTTACCACTTCCAAAGCGGCCGATTTTTGAGCAACAAATAAAACTTTTTCATTATCTGAAAGACATTCAGCAATAATATTGGCAATACATTGGCTTTTCCCTGTACCAGGTGGTCCTCTAATCACGCATGAATAACCTTGTTCGATATAAGATACCGCTTGTAATTGACTATAATCTATATCAAGAATAGAAAAAGCGTTTATTGCTTCTTCATTTTTAGTTCTCTCTTCACTTAATTTCGATGTGTCAATTTTTTGAGAGTAATGAGAAAGTTCAGCCAGGCTAAGAATAAATGGATGTTTAAAAAATAATGGCTTGAAATCATACAGATCTTGAAATAATGGAATTTTGTTAAATGCAAAAAAACTAATAAATGTGCGAAAAGTTATTTCCCAGGCAGGATGTGATTCAATTTTTTGTGAAAGTAGTTCAAAATACTTCAATATCTGCTCTTTTGAATATTCTCCTTCATAAGAAGGAAATTGAAAATTAAAATCAATTTTCATCTTTTGCATCAAAGAAGGGTTGATAATGAGATTTTCATCTAAAATTTGAACAGTGTAAAGGGTTTTGACAGAAACACGACTTATTTTTATTGGAACAAAAAGAATTGGGCTGTAATTAAACTCATTACTATTTTTTTCCTGCCATTTAAACAAACCAAAAGTAAAGTAAAGTGCATTTACACCTTTTTCTTCTAAAAAATTTTGATTTTTAGCTACAAATCGAGAAAGACGCTTTTCTAATACTTTGTCATCGACATTTGCAACCATTTTATTTGGTGGAGGTGATTCAAGAATTTTAAATAGAGCTTGTTCATACAAGAGTTTGATTTTTTGATTTCTCTCATCTTCTTTCTTTTTATCTTCTTCTCTATATTCTTCCTTTTCTCTCCTCTTATCTTTCTTCTTCTCGCTTATTGATTGTGATTGCAATTTTCGTTTAATTACAGAATCAGGATGGAATACTGGTTGAAAATGAAGGCGTTTTTCTTCACCTACAAGCAGTTGGAATAAAGAACTTAAAGAAGGTGAAATAATTTCTATCGTACGCTTTGAATGAGGTCGAAAATTCAATTGAAAATTACGTTTACTAAGATCCAATAAGTATTGTTTCCAAATTCGAAATCTTTTCTCAAATTTGGGCGTATAGTCAACTTTTTCTACTTTAAACTGATGAATTCGAATTGAATCTTGATCTTCTGACCCTTCACCTTTAATATTACTCTGTTCAGAAATTTCTGATATTAAATCAGATTGACAGTGTGGGCAAATTGTTAAATTTTCTTCAATTTGTGCTGAACAAAATGGACAAAAAGTAGATCCTCTGGGTAGAAATAATTCACAAACCATATATTCTTGTGTAATTTTTATTCCATACTTAATACAAAATCCATCATAAGCTTGAGAGAAATTTGCACAATTTTTACAATTTTCATCTGATCGCTTTTCCAAAGGTCGAAATCCTGGAGGTTGCACCACTATAACTATTGCTGGGTGTTAAAAGAAAATAAAGTTTTTCTATGATTAAAAAGGGAAAAAATAGATAAATGGATCAAAATGTAAAAAAGACCAGAACATAATGAAAAGCTTTCAATTCAACTTCTTCTGAAAAATGGAATTTTCTTTCGAATTAGATAATAAAAGCCTCCATATGACAAAAACCCTAAAGTTCCAAATAGAAAAAGCCCAAATGTTTGGAATTCTGGATCATTTCGGAGAAACATTATCCACGCCATTGCATTAACTGCTGTGATCATACCTATAAAAAAACCAAAGAATAAGATCATTAATGGAAATGCACGCTTAGGTCGTGTCATTAATAAATACATTGCAATATATCCAATCGGGATAGATAACCCTAAATCTAAGTATCGAATTACCCAAAATACAACAGGAGTCGCAGAATAAGATCCAGTTGCAGTATCGCCATAATTAACCACCTCCAATATTTCTTTCAACCACATCATTGCAAATAGCGATAGAACTCCCATTACTGCAAATCCATACCGTTTTAATCCCTTTGAATTAAAATCAGGGGCATCATCTTCAGTAAATTGCATTAGGCCAAAAATCATCATGATTAATCCATCAATGATCAATATTAGAAACATCCAAAAATACTCTTGAATATTGTAATTTCCAGTTAAATTTGGATGATTCCATTCTTGACCAATTCCATAAGATATTCCAGTATAAATTAAAGTTAAAGAAGCAAATGTAAGAAGATATTTAGAAATGGAATGATTTTTAATTTGTGTATAGCCAGCTGCAATGCAAATTGGTGCAATAAGGATAACATTGGCAAGATCTTGGCCTTGAGTTTGCCAAATACCCGATTGACTAGTTTTGAATTTAATCACTTCCAACCCTAATGGCCCTAAAACTGCCAAGAGGATTAGGACAATGCCGCTCGAAAATGCTGCAAAACAGATTAAGACCCGATCTTTTCTTTCATATCGGGTAACTAACTTCGAATTTTCCATGGTTTCAGTGTTTGTTTTCATTCTTGTTCACATTTTAATTATTTATTTGATCAAATCTATGAGCACCATCCCTGTTCCAAATTCAATTGTAAGAACATTATTCTCTTCAACGTTTATTTTTGGGATATTATCAAGAGAAATCTCTAGTACTAATTGTTCTAAAGAATTTCGTTGGCAAGAGAATTCTAAAATACTTGATAATGAATTTAAAATCAAGATTAGTTTTCTGTGCTCCACCGTTATCATAGAAAGAAAGAAATTGATACATATTTAAAGAAAATCGGAAAAAAAGGGAAGAAAGTATGTGTGTTCAAAGTTACTTCGAAAAATTAAAGCAATAAAAATAGGAACAATTTTCTTTAAATTATATTCTAGATCTCATTTTATTATTATTATTAAATTCAGATTCAAGAGTTAAGAGAATATTCAGTTCCATTGGCCCAAAAAATATCCCATAGTTGATTAAGAAACATCATACCCTCATGATCTTCATTCAAAATATAAAATCCTTCCGAAAAATCAGGTCGACCTTTATCATTTGGAAAAAAGATAAAAGCTCCTGCGATATCAGTTATTATCAAAGAAAAATTAATGGGATTTAACAACCGAATTTCTGAAGTTAAATTCTTTTTTGTGTTCTTTTTATATTTCAACATCTCTTTTGGAACAATATATTTTACCCTCAAATTTGCTTTCCCAAAAGGAAACGCTTGATCAGTCATTAATTTAACTTCTTCTTGAACTATTTCAAACAACTGCGAAAATCTTAGCATTACATTGCCAGTTCCTTTAATTAATTCTGCTTTACTTAAGTGAATTAGGTTAGGAATCATTTTTGGAGGAAATCCTTCAAGATTATGTGTTTGAAAAAAAAGAGCATGATTTAAAATAAATAACGTTGGCTGAAATAAGTGTATTATTAAATTTCCAAAGGGAGTTAACCCATATTTTTTATGTTCTACATCTTTTCTGACCAAGTTAAGCTTAACTGATGCATTTAAATGGCGCGAAGTTTCAGAACTTGATATACCTAAATAATGGGTGATTGAGGTAAAAGTTTCATCATTAAGGCTCAAAAAGTGCAATAATTCTAATCGCTTGGGGTGGAATATATCATTAATTAAATCTGAAGGAAAGTTAGGTGAAGAAAGTTTAGTAGGTTCCATCGCTATAAATATTGCTCAGTAAAGCTAAGCAATAAAGCTTTTCAATTATTAAAAATAGAATGCAATTAATTGGTGAATTCTTATGACTTCAATTGACAAAAAAAAGATTATCTATCAATTTATGAAAAAAGAATTCATCATAATTTCTTCATTAATTCTCCTTATTATTCTCTCTTTAATATACCGTATTCCAATGAAATATTATCCTTCTTTCGTTGATTGGCATACAATTCTAGCTTTAACAGGATTACTTGTAATAACAACAGGATTAAAAGAAAGTAACATCTTTGAAAAAATTGCAAAATGGATAATTAATTCGATTAAATCCGAAAGAAATCTTGCATTATTCATGGTTATGCTAACTTCTTTATTTTCAACACTTTTAACCAACGATATTGCACTTTTTATCGTGATTCCTTTAACAATAAGTATTCAAAAATTGATATCGAATAATATTTCAAAAATACTATATTTTGAAGTTATATCTGTAAATGTCGGTTCTTCGTTGACACCTATTGGAAATCCACAAAATCTTTATTTATGGCATATTTGGGATAATTCATTCTTTATTTTTATATACAAGCTTCTACCTTTTGTGTTGATTCTTCTCCTTATTCTTGGATTATTTGTGTGGATTTCATTTCCAAAAACGGATTTGGTAATTTTAAGTCAAAATGAGATAAATGCGACAGATAATAATCAAAACAGAGCCCTTTTTGGATTATCTCTTTCATTATTAATTTTATATATCATACTTTTAGAATTTGATTTGTTGATAATTTGTATCATTGCAATTTTTATATGTTATATTCTTTTTTTTAGAAGAATTCTACTTAAGGTGAATTGGGAAATAATTATTCTTTTCTTTTTAATATTCATTGATTTTCATATTGTCTCTCAAATTTCAATTATAACCATATTAATGCAAAGAATAAGTGTAAATTCATCAAGAACTATATTCTTTCTTGCAGTTATTATTTCACAATTAATTAGCAATGTTCCTGCAGCAGTTTTTCTTTCAAAATATACTTCAAATATGCTTCCGTTAATCTATGGAGTAAATATTGGTGGTATTGGGTTCTATTTAGGATCTTTTGCGAATATAATCGGTTTAAGATTAATAAAAGAAGAGAGATCATTTATCAAATTTCACAAGTATTCAATTCCTTATTTTATTATTTCTTTAGTAATTATTTTCCTAATTTTCTTTTAAGAATTTGGTTTTCTCGTAGTGTAGATTAATTTTACCTTAACGAATTTACATGAAATTAAAAATTTAATTTTTCAATAATAATATCCACGAATAATTCGTTTTTCATCAAAATTATTTGATTAGAAGCAAAATCTAAAGATCTACATTTAATTTTTGCCATATATAAACACACTTTCTAGATTTATCTATAATCTAATTGAAAAATTAAAAAAAAGGATCAGTATATTCACTCAATTACATTTTACAAATCAGATAATTGCTATATCCCCAACAATAATAAAGAAAAAAGAAGAATATTCTCTTAATTACATCCCAGTTTTCTTGTTTCCCCACATTCCCATGGCAACACCTAATTCTTGGTGTTCTTTAGCAGCTTTCTTAACAGATTCACCCTTCATAACTGCATCAATCGCTTGTCTGAAAGCTTTCGCACCTGCAGTTGGTCCCATTTCATGCGCATGGATACCACCACCTGCTCCTAACATGCAATTCCATCCAATATCACGAACAGCATACTCAACCATTCCTGGTGTAATTCCTCCACTTGGCATCGGCATCATTGGTTTTATATGAGGTAAAGGATATACGCACTCCATGACATTTTGAATAAAACGCTCTGGAACCACAGGTGCTTTTCCATAAGGTGCAGGGAGGACCACAACATCTCCACCAACCAGTCGCGGAAGTTTTCCTAAAGTTAATTTACTGGTTACTCCAGACCAAGGATCTTCATACCAAACTCCAGCAAAGTCCATATGCATTTGAATTGGAATCTTTACACTAGGATCTTCAGCAATTTGTTTAACAATGGTTAGCCCTTGAGGAAGATAATTGATAAGCATTCCATTTCCCCCATGAGATTGCACAGTTTCAATATTATTAAAGATTTGTGGAGTGTTATCTGTAACATTGATCATATATATTGTCTTTTCCCCAGTTTCTTCCTTTGCTCGATCGATAGCTTCCATACATTTAGTGACACGATCTTCAAGAGTGTTGAATTGCTGATCTGCGATGAGTTCATCATCCTTAACGACATCCACACCCCCTAGTGCTACTTTATATGTCAAATCAGCCGCAACTTCAGCTGTATGTCCTGTACAGGGTTTAATCATATTGTTCAATAAAGGTCGATTTTGAACACCTAAATATTCACGAATTCCCTCAATACCAAAGCGAGGTCCCGGCATTGTGGCAAGGACGTCTTTAGGAAACCAGATGTCCATGAGTTTTAATTTTCCACCCATAGATATATTTCCAATTACAGCCGTAAAAAGTAAAGCAAAGTTCAATTGACCTTCCCGATTTAAAAGGTTAATTTTTGGCCATGCGATTTGAAGAACATAGTCTCGATGATTAATATCTTGATTTCCTATTGATTTTGGAATTTCATATTCATAATTTGGTAGTTCATAACAACCAATAACTTTTGCGATGTGATCCTTACGGACTGCTTCAGTTTCTGCAGGGACTCTAATCCATGTTCCTGTTGATTGTTCAATGGCTGCAAATTGTCCTAAAGTCAAACCATTTTGTTTTTTAGGTAAACGAACAATAAATGTGCCAATTATATAATTCTCAATTTCAATTCCATCAAAAAGACCCCATGGTTGGGCAGGAATATTATCAAAGCTAGCGATAGGTATTTTTCACAACTCCATTCTTGTTTTTTTTAAAAAGATAAAAAAATAATAGTAAAATCCGACTTCCATCAATATAGAATGCTGAATGAAAAAAAGGATAAACTATCCATAATTACAATATGTAAATGCAGATATATAAAGACTTTTACTAAATTCAAAGAAGAAAATCCATTTTTTTTGATTCAGATTTCAATTCCTTTCAAATTATAAAGTCAAAAAATGTACGATAATTGATTTGTTATCGAAAATTGAACAAAAATGGTCTTTTTTTATTTGGAATAATATTTTTAATTCTAATTTTTCTTACCTTTTTGCTTAATATTGCGATTTTATTAGCACACATCATGTTATTTCCAATTATGTAGTTTAACTATATTTAAACCAGAAAATTCGGAACGGGATCACAAAATTTTGACTTGGAATCAGATTAATTAGTATAAGTTTGTATTATTTAAGTAGGATGTCAACAAAAAATACAACATGGGAAATTTCTCCTCAATTGAAAACACTTATTATCCCTTGTAGTAGATGTAGACATCTTAAGAAAATTGAATTCTTGCAACTTGATCAAATATATATGGAGTGCGAATGTTATCAAATTAAAGATACTTTAACAGAATTGATTAAATTCAGTAGAGTTTGCGAGCATTACTCTGAATCTTTGAAACAATTAAAAGAAATTTTAAAATCTGACAATATTTCCAATATCAGAAAATAATTAATTTTCAATAATCATTATGCTTTTTCTTAATCTTTTTCAATATATTTATTTATTCGTTGTTGAAGCATTTGTTTATCTTTAGTTCTTTTAGGATATTTCTCTAAGAATGCATCTTGATCGCGCTGTATTATATCCAAACAAGTTGATAAAAGAAATAAGGCGCGTTGTTTTTGAATGGATTCGATAGAATTTGCTTCTCTTAAAAGATTAAGGTAATCCTTAATAGAATAATCTGCAGGATCCATACTTTTCTTACTTTTTTCTTCACTGTTTATTTGTTCTTCTATCATCAATGTTTCAGCTTTTCGGGCTTCTTCAGCTTTTCGGGCTTCTTCAGCTTTTCTGGCTTCTTCAGCTTTTCTGGCTTCTTCAGCCTTTCTGGCTTCTTCAGCTTTTCTGACTTCTTCAGCTTTTCTGACTTCTTCAGCTTTTCTGGCTTCTTCAGCCTTTCTGACTTCTTCAGCTTTTCGGGCTTCTTCAGCTTTTCGGGCTTCTTCAGCTTTTCGGGCTTCTTCAGCTTTTCGGGCTTCTTCAGCTTTTCGGGCTTCTTCAGCCTTTCGGGCTTCTTCAGCCTTTCGGGCTTCTTCAGCCTTTCGGGCTTCTTCAGCCTTTCGGGCTTCTTCAGCCTTTCTGGCTTCTTCAGCTTTTCGGGCTTCTTCAGCATTTCGGGCTTCTTCAGCCTTTCTGGCTTCTTCGGCTTTTCTGGCTTCTTCGGCTTTTCTGGCTTCTTCAGCTTTTCTGGCTTCTTCAGCTTTTCTGGCTTCTTCAGCTTTTCTGGCTTCTTCGGCTTTTCTGGCTTCTTCGGCTTTTCTGGCTTCTTCGGCTTTTCTGGCTTCTTCGGCTTTTCTGGCTTCTTCAGCTTTTCTGGCTTCTTCAGCTTTTCGGGCTTCTATTGCCTTTTTGATTTCTTCAATTTTATCGGCTTCTTCAGCATTATGGACTTTTTTAATAATTTTTGCTTCGGCCGATTTCTCCAAAGCTAAATCTTCTTCTATTTTCTTTTTAAATGATTCTTGTTCATGTTGAAGAACGGAATAATAGTCTTGCCAACTATGAATCAACCCTTGATCTTCAGAATCACTCAACTCAAAGTTAATCGTATCTAATATTTCCTTAGCTTCTTGAAATTCACGATTCTTCATTGCTTTATGAAATCTTACAGCAAAAATATCGACTTTTTTTCGAATTTCTAGCTCTTTATTTGTTTTTTCTTTATCAACAAGAGAAGAGAGAAGTGCTTCATATTTGTTTATTCGTTCTAAATCATTGATAATTTCAGAGTTTACGATAAGATCTTTAATAATTTGCTTTTTATTTTCAATATCTGCCATTTTTGATACATTAGTTAAGCTTTCTTCTAATTTTGAGATATTTAACTTGATTTCGCGCTGTTTTTGTTCCCATTGGGATAATTGTTCTTTATATTCATCTTCTGATACATTAAGATATTGTAAAAATTCTCGGGTTTGGTAAGTATATCCTTCAATTGTAAAATGTCGCAAAATAGTAATAGTTGGATTTCGCTCAAGTACTTGATCTTCAATTAAAGGAATTAGATTTTTCAAATCTCTTGGTGCTTCAGGACCTACCCAAATGTAAAGCCTCTTAACACGAAAGAAATAAAATGCAAGAATTTGGACACTTTGAAGTTCACGAATAATATTTTCAGTATCTAAAGCAATTAAATTTCCATTTTTTAATAAACGATATGCAATAAACGATTTTTTAAAAGGATATGCCATTTTTTTCACTTTCTCATATCTTGAATTCTTATATTTTTATTAATTGTTTTTCTGACGGAAGTAAAGGAAGTTTTTCAAAAATGTTACGCAAATATGTTTTTATTTCTGAATTATTACTTTGCAATACATCTAATGTAAAAAAGGCTAATTTTACTCCAAAATGATCTTCTAGGATTTTTTTTACTAATCCTAATCCATTTAAGACTTCATCAAGTTGTGTTTGAATTTCAGAAATTGGTTTATTTTCATGTATTAAACATAAAGTAGAAAGAAATATCATTAAACTTGCAGATGTATAGTCATTTCTTCGCGCCATTCGTTTTGATAACTTAATGTATTTTTGAAAGGCCTCTTTAAATAGATTTTTTGAAAGATCATCAAAAATTTCTTGATAATAAGTCCGAATCATTTTTTCTCTTTTTTTAAGCAATAAAGAAAATTCATTACTTAATTTTGTAATATCTTGGATTAGAACAATTACTTGTTGTCCTAATAAACTATCTTCATTAAGAGATTTACCAACTTGAATAGATCCAACCCGCTGTGACTTTTTGTCTGAGAATTTCTTATCCTCTTTTTGAAATTTCTGGGTTAATCTTATTAGAAATGAGATTTCCCAATCAAAGAGTGGAAGCTTTGTCTGAAATGCGTTGAAAATATCAAGTATCATGTTTTGTGAATCAGGGTGTTCCCAATAGTGTAAAACTAGTTCTAATAATTGAATGGGAACACTTGACATTAAATCCCCATATTTTTTTCCATGTTGAAATACAAATTTCTCAAACTCATGATAGACTTCATCTGAAGTTTTAACTTTAAGTAGCGTTAAAAACCCCATAATTATTGACACAATAGAGAATTCATAATAATTATGGTAAAACATATTGAGAGATTGTTCAAAATATGATACAGATGCATCTTCGTATTCTTGTCGGGCAAAATGATCTTGACAATCGCCCCAATATTTCAAATCAAAGGAAATTCGTCTATTTTTTAATTGAATATCAGAATATAATTTTTCAATTAAAATTGAATAATTAGATGGAATTGTAGATTTAGTTTTTGATAAAATTTCTTGATGTCCAGATAAAATACGAGAAAAATCAATTTCTTCTCCAAGCAATGTTTCAAGTATCAGTCTTTCTTCAGGAAAAAATGCAAATACATCAAATAATTGAAGGGCAGATTTCAATTGTTGAGGTTTATTTGCTTCAATCATCTGAATTAGATAATCAATAAGCTGATATGCATAAGTCTTTTTAAAAATATCAAAAGAGACCCGAGAGTTGCCTGTAAACTTATGAATTTCATGTTTCAAAGCATTTACATTCTTTAATGTAAGAAAAAGCAAAGAAACAACAGCGATATTTACTCCAGCTAATTCGAATTTTTTACTTGCGGCTAAATCTTCAGCTGTTTGTAGATATTTTTCAATTGATTTATAATATTTTCCCTCTCTAAATAATTTGATTGCATCTTGATAATATCGACGTTTTAATCCAGTACGCATTCGTAGTAAATTAACTGATGCAATTCGCTGATCTCGAGCACGATTTTGCAATTGTGATAATCTTTCAGCAAAAATTTTTACTTTTTGGTTTTGTTGGATTTGTTCAACTTTTGATCTATTTAACTCTGATTCGATTTCATCAATTTTTTCACAATAAGATTGAGACAGCTGAAAGTTAGAAATTTTTTCTGCGTATGTTCGAGCTTCACTGTAAAATTGATTTTTTAAATAATATTTTACAAGGGTTATGTAAATTGAATCTAAATTTATTTCTTCATTTTCTAAATAGCTTTTAGAAGTTAGATCTATTTTATTAATCTGTTCAAATAAAGTTGATAAACCTTTTACTTCAATTTTATGAGAAATTAATTCTGCGTAAGCAAGAAGTTCTTCAAGATATAATTTTGCTAAAAGACGAGATTCTTCATACAGTAGATGATTGCGATATATTCTTACAAAATTAAACAATAATTTCTCTGTTTCTTCACTTGTCTTATTCGAGTCTGTAAACTTCATTCTATCAAAATATTCTTTAAGTTGTGGAAATTCATCTTTTAGGAATTTCTTTCTTTGAATTTCAGGAAGTTTTGAAATATATTTTATAATTTTTTCAATTTTTCCATTATTTAAATTAATTTTTAAGAAATATAGTATAATTTGATGATTATAATTTTCTTGTCCAATTTGGGAAAACCAATCTGCTTTTTTTAGCAATATTTCCTCAACAAATTGAAAATTACTATGCTGAAGTTCGAAGTTTAAGTCTTGATAAAGATCTTCCAACATTTGATCAAATTTTAATTTCTCATATTCAATATATCCAAATAATAAATCAGTTTTTAGACCTAACTCTTCTAATTCTCCTTTTCGGGCTAAATTTTTAAAATTTTCTTCAGTTTCCATTCTATACTTAGTTAATTCGATTTGTAATATTGTATCATGTATTTTTGGTATTATTCCTTCAGCTTTTAAAAAATCACGCCGTTCTATGAATAATTTTGCCATATTATAAAGTATTTCATCTATATTTTCTGCTTCAATATTATAGGTTTCCCAAATCGTTGTAAGTTCATCATAGCTCAATCGTGCAGTATCAACATCACCAATATTTAAATTTCTGATTATTATTCTTTTTAATATTTTCACCGCTTTTCGAGCAAGAACTTGCAATGATTCAAATAGCCCTGATTTTTGGTATCGCTGAAAACATAGATATAATTGTGCTTTTGCAAGTCCATCTTGGTCTTTTTCGATTAGTTGATCAGCAAGATGAGCAATTTTCTCTGTCATCTCTTCTAAAATAGTGATCATTCTAAAATGATCGAATTTATCTAATAAAGCAAATGCATTTTGCAATTCATGTTGTGCAATCCAAGCATCAATCGCAAGTTTATAGCACTGTTCCATTAAAGAAGTATCATCAAGTTCCATTTTTATCCAATTTCCAACTGTTTCAAATTTTAACGCAGCGGATTCATATTTATTTTGCGAGAATAATACTTTTGCTTCTTCAATTATTGTGTTTGCATAGTCCTTTTGATACTTTTTAAAGAAAATAGGATTGATTGATCGAATTATTTGAGCTGCTTTTAAATAATTTCCACTTTTTGCATAGAGATTAGCTGTTTTCTCTGCAAGAATATAATAATCTTGAGAATCAGAATGCTTTTGAATATTAATCACTCGTTCACATAAAACCGCTGCTGACAGAAATTTAGATTGAGAAATAAATTCATTTATTTTTGAATAATAAAGGGGTTTTTGTATCCACGCAATGTCAGTATTAATGTTTCTTTGACCAGAAATCACAGATTGACATAAAGTTATTAAATATTCACGTATCATACCAATTTCTGTTCGTGAAATAATAAAAATACAAGCTGAAGAACGGAATGATATAGTTTTAATAATTTCTGATATATCAGCTTTAAGAATAACTTCCATAGTTTGGATCACGATTATCATTGGAATATCAGGGCGAATTTTTTCGATTAGGTCCAATACATCTTGAAGCTTTTCAATATTTCCTGTTTGATTAGGATCCAAATAAAATAAAATTCCATCTGCCATACTAATGGTATTTTTTCCTTGTTCTTCTACGTTATGAGGAATGAGAAGAGATAATTCGATTTCATCATCTTCTAGTGAAAAAACTGTTGTATAGTGAACATCTTGGCCTTCATCCTTACTCTGAAATCCAATTTCATTAAATCCTTGCATGGCTGAAAAAATATCACCCAGCACAGCAAATGTTAATACAAATTGCAACTCTTCTTCTACCTCTTCAATATACCTTTACAATTAATATGGAACCTTGTATCTCTTATAGAAATTCGTATTCTATCATTAAATAAGTTGCTAAAATAATTTCTTGATCTTTGGATCTCAACTTAAGAGAAATCCATATAAACATTCATTGCATCAGATTAAATATGCATTCTGATTATGAGAGTAAGAAATTAGCTCAATGCTTTATTGCAGAATTATCATCTGAAATCAAGATCCCTCCATCAATTCACGAACAATTGAAGCCGTTGGGTAAAAATTTAGTTGCTGTTATTCCGGGAGAATCAAAAAAACTATCGTTTTTCTTAACGAATTGTTCTAGAGTTCTTTTTATAAAATTGCTATTGGATAAATCTTCTTTAAATGAAAGTTTCTTTACATCTTTAAGGAGAACTCTTCAAAAATTGAATATGGAAAATCTTTTCTCTACAGGTATATGTTTTAAAGACGATATTTGTGTTTGGGAAGGTGTCTTTGAATTTGATGATGATTCTAATTTTCAAGAAATAAAAGAAAATTTAGCGAAAGTAACTCATGTAAATAAAGCAAAATTTGAGAAAATCGAATTAAATGAAAATTCATAAGTAAATTATAAAAATTTAAAAAGGTGGTTATACGTCATTCAGAAGAAATTCAGAAGATAAAATCTTTTTATTGCATCCCACCCGAAGGAAAATCTATAAAATAATTTGTGAAAATCCAGGGTCGTACTTTTACCGTTTAATGCAACATGGAGAAGAAGGTATAAGTAGCGCGACTTTACTTTATCATTTATCAAAATTAGAAGAAGATGATTTAATTCATTCTGCAAAAATCGATGGAAAACGCATTTATTTTCCTAAAAACCTAAGAGATTTTGAAACCGAAAGAGCTTTTATGCTCTTAAAGAACGAAAATGCCCGAAAGATATTTCTCTATATTTTAAATCATGAGAGTTGTTTTCAAAACCAAATTGCGCGAGAATTAAATATTCATCATGATACAGTTCGTCATCACGTTTCTAAACTTGTAGATTCGGAAATGGTAGAAAAACATAAGGTAGGAAGGCAAATTCATTTTAAAATTGGGCGATTGGGAAAAGAAATCTTAAAGGGCTCAATGATAATCTTTTCAGAAGCATATATTCGCTTTATTATATCTAAATTGGCAGATGATTGTCATTTTCCAGAGATTATAGAGCGAACAAATGAAAGAATAGTGATTCGAGTTGTGTGTCCTAATGAAGATGATATTGAATTAAGTATTGATATCTCAGGTTGGGTAATTGATGAAAATACAAATAAAAAATAATTTAAATGGTAGAAAAATGAATTTATGATGTTAATTCATATAAAATGAAACACATCTTTTTTTAAGTGCCTTTCTTTATTAAGGGTATGATTACTGAGGATCTTCGACCGACTGAAATTACCAATATTCAACATTTAGTGGATCGAAATGGAGAAATTGTACGAGATCATTTGATTACAAAAATGAAGGAGTCGTTGGAGATCGGTTCTCGATTGATCGATGAAGAATTAAATGGGATGGCTGCAATTTTTCGCCCAATTATCAAATCTTTTTATTCTAACTTAGTTCAAAAGGATTTAGAGCGTGGAACGATTAAAAGCATAAATGGCATGATTAGCATGTCCAAAAAATTAGTAATAGAAGGAATTGATCCAAATACAATCGAATTTGAGCGACGTCTGACTCAAAAATTTCCAAATTATTTGAAAAATGATCAAACAGGGCGACAATGTAAACCATACCATCCGAATTTTCCTCAGTTGAAAGCGATTTTGAAAAATACTTTTCGATCACAAATATGCGGTATATTACCTTTACTAAAAGTTCAAATACACGATATTTCTTCATATAATGATTTATGCCGAGCTGCATTTAAGACAGAAAAACGCTGTAAAGATATTTTACGTTTACAAACTGATTCAATGAAGGAAGGTTTAGATGTTATTAAAAAAGATTTATCCATTTTGAACATTATGACAGGAAAAGAACTTATATTTCGAGTTTTACAAAAAGGATTCGAAAAGAAAATTAAGGATTTCAACAAAGAGATAGAAGAAATTTTTAATTGTGAAAACTAATGTTATCAGAACAAAAAGTAAGATCCTACAATCCCTCAGAACCGCTAAAAAGAAATATTCATGCCAAAATTCTTATTTTTTTCGTTGAATTTATGATTGTATGGCAAGGTTATTATGTTTTTTCTCTCATTGCAGGCAGTTCAGTATCATTACAGCAATTTAGCATAAATCCTTCTGATGTTTTTACAATTCCTATTTCCTTTTGGATTTCAGTTTTATTTTTAATGATAATATCCAAAATATTTAATCGTTATATTGTTTTACTTGCGGCAATATCCTGTGAAATATATATTGAATACTATTTAGAAGCTGAACAACTTCAACTAGTTATTATTGGATTCCTTATTTTATTAATCATAATAGAAAGCATTAAGCCATATGAAGGAGGAGAATATTTAGGAGGTAAATTTATTTGGAAACAGTTGGCATGGAAAATATATTATATTTGTGGATATCTTCCAATACTTTATTTTGGGTTCCACTTTCAGACTCCAATTAATTTCTTTAATTCTGATGGATTTCAAATTCGTTTTTATCTTAGTTTGATTTTTCTTTTTAACAATCTTATATTGATAATTCCTGCATGGCTTATTTTTTGGCTTTTAGATCGTTCGTTACATCCTTACTTTCCATTATCAAATTCTGATATGAAGATTTTACAGGAAAATGAAGAAAAAAAAATATGGGATTTATATAATTTATATCTTCCCCAACCAGGAGAAGTATATCTTCAAATACTGACTCATCATTCTATTGAAGAAGATGACCATACTATAGTGGTTGCGTTAGGAAAAGTAAGAATTTATTTTTGTACAAGATGCACGGCTATGATTTTTGGTGTGATATTCACTTTTTTTCTTTCTTATATCATTTTTCATGATTTTAATATGAATTTAAATACAAATTTCGCTTTCTGGTTAGGAACAATTCTTCCCATATTTCCTTTGTTGGATTGGGGTCTACAAGCACTTCAAATTAGAAAAGCTACAACACAATCAAGACTTTTCACAGGATTTATCTTAGGTGTTTCAATGCAGTTAATTCCTTTTGCATTAGGTGAAACCTTTTATTATATTTTTGTAGTAGTCGGATATTTTACTGTTTTCGGCGTTTTGTTCAATTTTAGAACTCGTCTCGCTCAAAAAAAAGCAGATCAAGAAGCATTACAAGAAATTTTAGAGTTTAATAGTAATTCAATAACAGAAAAATAATCAGATAATTTATCTACTTTAAGAATTATTCTTTTTCGTAGAAAAAACTTATTCGCACTTATTCCCACAATTTCAATAAGATCTACTAAAGCATTTGAAAATTATTCAAATAGATATTTTTATTATTTTCTTATTGTTTTTTGATCGAGCTTTTGTTTTATTTTCTTAATTCGATGCGAAAATTTTCCTTGAACTTGCTTTTTCTTTTTTAATTTGGCACCAAATCCAATTTCATCTTCATCTAACAACATCAATGCTTCACCTCGTTTTGCTAGCATAGTGAAATATCTTAACACTGCTTTTTCCATGAATTTTTCAATAGTTACTTTACATGATGGATCAATAGCACTTATTGCAATAATATCTTCCATCTGTAAAGTTTCTTTAATTTCTTCAAGATTTAGGCGTCCAGGGAGATCTTGTTGATTAGCAATAATAAAAATAATTAATTTCCGCTTGATTTTTGGATACATACTAAAAGATTGCTTTACAGCCATAACATCTTCTTTAGTACTATCTGTCACGATCATTAGTACATTTGTAGGCTCAAAAAGACGTTGTAAATGCCTCACTCGTAAATCTTTCCACCGCATATCTAATTTTGGGTCTGTTAAAAAAACCATTGAATGTTCCCATCTTCTCTGCAGAATCCAACATCGAGCATAGTAAATCCTATAATCATACGAAAGATTTCCACCATCTTTTAAAAGTCGATCTCCTGCAAACAAGTTAAAAATAGTGGTTTTGCCAACACCTACCTTTCCAAACAAATCAATAGTAACATATTTGGGTATAGAATAATATTGAGGCATAGATTATTATAGAAGAAGGAAGACCTTCTAAAAATTCCTTCCTTATTAGTGTTACTCTGTTGATAAATTAAATTAAATATTTCAGATTCTAAATTCAGTTAAGAATCATGAATACTCCCTCAAAATATATTGTAATTTTGTCCGATCCACAAGGTGGAACTGAGCAATTTCATTTTAATTCCCGACAAAAAGCAGAAGAACTTGCACAGCGAATTCGTTTTCAAAAATCGAAATGTAGCGTTTCTATCAAATATCCATTCCGTAATATCTTTGCAAGTGAGATTACACACTTTAAGAAATCTTTCTTTTCAAATATATAAGACATGTACAAATTGGTTAAAATTTCAGTCTTTTGATAGATAGGGATTATAATGAAGAATATTCAAATTATCGCCCTTTCTTTGGCAGATTTTACTGCCAATCTTGATTTTATGAATGCAGAGATACAGCGTTCATTTTGGTTGGCAAGAACAACTCCTATTTCTCATGAAGAAATGAAAAGTTTTTTTAAGTTTATTAGCGATACTCCGGAGGCTATTTTTTTAGTAGCCAAATATCACAGCCAAATCATTGGAAATATCTATGTAATACCTAGAAATGAAGAATTACTCCATCATATTGGATTATTATCTTATCAAGTTCATCCTGATTTTCAAAAAAAAGGAGTTGGATCGTTTTTAATGAAGAAAATAATTGAAAAATCAAAAAATACAGATCTTGAAATATTAATTGCCGAAGTTCTTCAATCTAACTATACTAGCATTGCCTTGCTTAAGAAATTTTCATTTTTACAACAAGGTGTTATTCCAGATGGTGTAAAAATCAATAATAGCACATATTTTGATTTACTCATCTTTACTCGTAGAATACTACATTAGTTGCAAATATCTATGCAATATTCAAAATGCATTAATCAAATTGATTAGAACTCTTAAATTAAATTATTTTCTTCCATAGAAACTTAACGATAATTACAAAATGCGTCTAAATCTTTTAATATAGCATCAAAATTTCATAAATAAGGGGATTTTAAAATAAAAAAATAAAAAAATAACAGAAAAAAAAATCCATTTTTAAAAAAAGAAATGAAATAAAAAAAAAGGGGTGCGTCGAATTTTTTAAAAAATAATTATTTTATACTTATTCTTTGAAACTTATGAGACAATTTTTTATAATTATTATTTTGAATTACATTTTTGATTTTGATTTCAATTATCATTTTTCATTTAACCCTTAAATTCTAAAATATCACCAATATAATATATTGTATCTTCAAGATTTAACCTAATCTTCCGATTAGAAGCTAAGTAAATTCCGTGATTGATACCTTTGAGTATATTATTTAAATAAGCTAAGAATAAATCAACAATTTCATGTAAACGAAGTATATTGCGTATACGGTAAGCTGAATTCATAATATTTATCATTCCAGGAATGAAATCACGATTTAGAATTAATGATTCAACAGCACCATTGGCCGTTTCGAATGGTTGGGGAATATCACAGAGTTCAAATACTAATTTAGAAATAAAAAGCGATGATTTCAATCCACGTATTATGTAATTAACTTTACTTATGCTTGATTTTTGTTGAAATGAATGCAATTCGTAAAGAACCCGAAAATTCACATCATCATATGTATTAAGATAATTTGTCTTATATGTTGGTTCCCACACAACTGTTTGAAAATACTTTAACATTCGTTCATAATATTCGGCAAATAGAATTCCGTAAAGAGACTTGTCAGCTTTTCGAATAAAAGATGGGAAGGAATTTAGCTGATAATGATGATCTTTCAAATATAAAAAGAAATTTCGTAGAATTAACACTTTTATTTTAAGCCGGTCAACTGAATAAAAGAGGGGGATTCGCGATTCAGTATAAGCATTGACATTTCCATACCGTAATTCATTTTTTTTGTTTGGACCTAATTCTGATGCTACAGGGATTATACGTTTGAGTACAATAAAAAATCGTTCCAATATTTTTTGAAAAAGGTGATTTTCATCCAAATCTAATTCTTTCATCACAATATTTGCATCTAAAGTGCGAATTGGTAATTTGGATAAGAATTCATAATTACGAACAGCTAGAATCCCAGATATCATTAGTTCTGCCTCAAGAATTGGCCTAAATGGAATGTATACTTTATTAAGATCATTAATATATGTATTTTGTGGATCTATTATGGGATATGTTCCCAAACCTTTCACACCCAGACGATTACTCATTGACATTTGAAAATACTTCCATCATGCTTGGTAAAATCCATTTATGGATGTTTAATGGTATTTTTTGCCATGCAATATTGCTACTCAATAAAAGCTTTTGGGAATTAATCTTAATAAAAATATGTATTTTTTGCTAATTGTTAAGTAAAGTTGCATTCTATTAGAAATTGCATTGAATATGTGAAAATAATTGAAAATTTGATTTTATCTGAAATGGAAATGCATCTTTCTAAATCAAAAACTAAATTTCTTTTCAATTTGCTCCTTTCCTTTAAGGAAATCAATATTGATTAATCTGATTTAGAAAACGTTATATTCTTAAAGAGATAATATGAGTAACATATTTTTTTACTTGCAGAATGGTGGTTAATTGTGGAAATAATATTGACTAGTTGGGTGTTAGGAATTAGTTCACTAATACTTTTGGCTTTAGGATATACCTATTCCATACTTTTTTGGATTAAATATATTTATGTTAAGAAAATATTAGTACCGATTGTAGCAATAGTCGCTTTTTGTTCTGGGTCATTTTATTTAGGACCTTCAGTTAGCTTTATTTCATTGCTAATCACTGGTCAAAATATCTCTGGATATCTTTACTACATTCTTTCTTATGTTTGGATGCCTATTGGAACGATCGGTATTGTACAAATGGCATTAACTGTATTTTATCCAAAATATCAAAAAATTGCTTTCATATTTTATGGTATCATTGCTGTCATTTATTGGATATTCATGTTTGGCTTTGGTGATGCCCAATTTCAAGAAGAACAATTATCTCAGGCGGGAGAACTTATAGATATTAGTCATACTGGTGTTTCTTTAATTGTTACTGCAATATCATTACTCAGTATTCTTACTATTGATAGTGCAGGATTTTTCCTTCTTGCTAGAAAGCTAAAAAAGAATAACATGCCAAAGAAGGGAGTTCGTAAGACATTTATGATAGGATTAGGGTGGCTCCTTTTTGTAGTTTCAGGTGTAATGGATGCAATGGTTCCGCCAAATACTGTTGGAATCATTGTATTCGTGCGTGGATTGATGATTGTAGCTTTTAATTTCATTTATCTTGGATTTTGGTCAAAACCTGTGCGATTAGAATCAAAATCTTGATCACATTAAATTTAAGAATTATATGGATATTAAATGATATTCTTTAATTTTCAAGAAAAATTCGAAAAATAACTAAAAAAACTAATCTTCACCTTTTTTGTTTTTTATTTAATCTTGATAGACTAATTAATCACTAATTTCTATTTTCTTTTTATTTTTTTAGAATAACGTGAATGGATAATTTCTGCCACTTTATAACTGGTTGCAATTGTAACACCTAGTCCTGTTCCATCTCGTACCTCGTCTTCTTCGCTTAGATCAGTTGAAAATATATAATTTGCAGCTCCGACAACAAAAATATTTGATTCTTTTTCTGTTGAAGCGATTTCATAATTAGAGTTAATAGAATCAGGGAAATCTAATCCTAATTGGTGAAATTTATTGCCTAATTCATATGATTCTGCAAAAAATCCCTGAGTAAAAAGTGAGCCAACTGCGATTACTAAAAATGAACCCTTAATTTTCTCAATGTTTCCATTCCTATCTTGAAAATGACATATCCAATCTTTTCCATTGCGGACGAGGTTCACTAATGTGAAATACTTATTTAGAGGGACTGCAAAAACTTGAAGTTTACGATGAAATTGGTGAATAAATCTTTCTGCCATTATAGAAGGAGTTAACGAAACTATTTCATAACATTCTACACCCAGATGTGAACTTAAATGAGTAAAGATTGTAGGAGAGTTTTCGATTCCTAAAATGGGTGGAAAAAGGAATAAAGAAACATTTTTCCATGGTAATTCAGGATAATCTAAACTAAACGTTGATTTGATCAACGATGCAAGAGGTGACATATGAATGGCTTTACTATCAAAAAATGAAGCAATAGTTCTTGCAGATAATGTTCCACTATCTCTATTTACAAGAATATCTGCATTCATTTGCTTAAATAATTCCCGTAGTGAAATTGAAAGAACTAAAAATGTACCATGAAATTTTTCCTTCAATCCTTTAGCTATTAAATGCATCGGAGAATTAGAAAATTCAACAAATTCAACTAAAACACAGAGAGAATTATCATTTAATGAATTAAATTCCCTAAAAATAGTATTCCAAACTCCAGTAGTGAGTTTTGTGTTTCCTAATGAAGTAAGAACATGACCATTACAAATTTCATTTGAATCATTATTAAGAGAGGCAAAAGATGCAAATGATGAAAATTTTTCATAAAATTCATTTAAACTTTCTTGTAAATTATCCATACTAAGGTGGGCATAAGGGTGGGCAGGGATTGAAACTTGATATTTTGCTAATTCTAACAAAAGATTATCACCAGGATAGTTCAAAACATCAACTGTTCCTAACCATAAATTGGATGCTCCATATCCAGCATCATAAATTACAGATGGGATTCCTCGTTGGGCTAATAATCTTGCTGTATTCATTCCAGCAAATCCCCCGCCAACAACAATAACATCTGTTGATTTATCAAATTTTTTTTTATCTTCAGTTGATTCTATTTGAGATTCTTCTTTATTCATTATAAATTCCCTCCAAGGATGTACATGTATTTTGCGAGCTTAATCTGTCGTTTTTGCAATTCATCTACAAGATCCTCTGTTTTCCAGCGTTCTTCTAATGCTTCTTTAAGTTCTTCCATAATTCTTTTATGAGTTTTATTTGACCATTGTAAATCCATTTCTGCTACTTTGAAAAGACAGAATTGACCTTGACAAATACCCATCCCTTGTCTAGTTCTTCTTCGATAATCATCAATTTTTTGCACAAATAAATGTTCTTTAACCCATTTTAGCTCATTTTCGGTAACTTTTTCACATTCGCAGATGATACGATTATAAATCCTTCCTTTAATTTCAACATTTGTTTCTATTTTTGCTGAATCAAGACAAGTAATGCATAAATTTCCCATTTCTTGCATAAAAGAACCCCATTTTAGACTCAGATCTGCAGCACGCCGTTCATCAATGTGAAATAATTCTTGAATTTCTTTTTTAGTATAAGGTAAATCTGCTCCTGGTAATGGAATCGTGTCTGTAGAACATTTTTCATAGATTCCAAGTTTATGGCAAACATAATCAGATACTTTTTCTGCTAATAATCGATAAGTGGTCAATTTTCCACCAAATACAGTAATAAATCCAGAATAACCTTCATTTGAATAATCTACTATTTTAAATTGTCGGGATGAATTGTATAGAGATGAGTTATTTGATGATATTTTTTGTGGTAAAGAATTTTGTGGGGTTAAATTTGACTTTACAAGAGGTCGTGCACCAGTGTAATATCTAATTAATCTTGCTGATTTTATTATCGGGAGCATTTCTTCACCTAAATGTTCCAATTGATCTATTTCTTCATATGTTGTTTTCAATTGGTCT
Organism: Candidatus Harpocratesius sp.; assembly: GCF_054039255.1. NCBI lineage: Archaea > Promethearchaeati > Promethearchaeota > Promethearchaeia > Promethearchaeales > Promethearchaeaceae > Candidatus Harpocratesius > Candidatus Harpocratesius sp. Next base: position 13,266 of record NZ_JBPLBG010000075.1, on the reverse strand, counting down.
AAATCTCTTTCATTCACTGGAATTGCATTTGTACCTAAAATAACTGATTGATGGCTTGGAACAATAATATCTCCATCACCAGGTAATCGTAATCTGTTAATTACACTAGAAACTAAACGTTTTTTATACACTAGCAAAGTTCCCTTTGTTGGAACAATTTGAAGAGAGTTTTTAAGTTTTAGATCTGATTCTAAAAGTGCTGCCCATGGACCTGTTGCGTTAATAACAATTTTACCATATATATTTGTGAATTCATTTGTTATTATATCATGAATTCTAACTCCGACTATTTCTTTTTCTGTTAAAATTAAATGTTCTACTAAAGTATATGTCTTTATTATTGCTCCGTGTTGTTTAGCATCTAATGCATTATAATATGTAAGTAAAAAGGGATCAATATAAGCATCATTAACCCGAAAAACTCTTTTAATTCGAGGGTTACAGTTAGGTTCCAGTTGAAGAAATTTTTCTGGTGTAATCTCTTCAATTTCGATTTCTGCATTTGCACAATATTCAATGAATCGATCTCCATAATCTACTTCTTCATCGGTTAGTGCAATAAAATATCCTCCACAAGAATCAATGATATGGGTTGCAATTTTACGCAAAATTTCATTTTCCTTAGCACATTCATTTGCTGCTTGTGGATCAGTAGAAACATAACGAGCTCCAGAATGCAATAATCCGTGACATCTACCTGTAGTACCTTCTGCTAAATCTTTTTTCTCAAAGAGAATGACTTTTAACCCGCGTAAGGCAAGATCACGAGCTATTCCAGCTCCACTTATGCCTCCTCCTATAATAATTGCATCAAAATCTTGTGTTAATTCCATATCATTCACATATAACTAAATCGTTTTACCTTATATTTGTTTCATTCATTTTGATTTTATTAATCAGAGATTTTATCTAAAAGATAATTTTTAATAGTGAATAATCAAATTTTAAGTACGTATAATGGAAAAATTGCAAAAACCTTATATTGAAGTAGAAATATTAAGTTGCGATGATCCCAAAAAGAAAATTCTAGATTTACTGGAAGAGAGAGCAATCAAAAACCATCATGTTAAGACAACATGGAAAGGAACTGATGATCATCCGATCTTACGTGTGGATTATGATTCATATGAGCAATTTCAAGCAGGTTACAATCGTGATCGCTCAGTTTATGAAAATTTTATAAAATTTATTAATTTGCAAGAGATTTCCTTTGATAAAATTGCAGAACGAAGTACTAGGCATGATGATCAAACACTTTATTTAATGATGAAATATCGCACTAATTATAAAGAACCAATAAGGAATAATTACAGTTTTACATTTAAGATCATTGAATTAATCGGGCTAGGTGCTTCCTATGAAGAAGTTCAAGATGGTTTTATTCTTTTTTATCAGACAAAAAAAGATTTTAAAGTCGGGTTGATGGATTTACTTAAAATAAACGAAGTAAGATCATACCTAAAATCAATAGATTTTTTGATTCCCTCCATCGAGCAATTTTTAGATAAAATTCAAGATAAATCTTTTAAATTTCCTTAAAGGCAGAGTTAATATATGCTTGAAACACCGATTCAATAAGAATTGCTTTGGGGTGAATTTTTAATCCATTTGAATAGATTTTATCAAAATCTAAACTATTCTTTTTGATCGCATTGAATATTCTATTGGACATTTTTTCCATATATTTTTGATGTAATTTCTTTTGATGATATTCTTGAATATGATTTATTTGCTCCATTTCAAGCAGTGAAAGACTTTGCCATACAATCAATATATTCTGAGAAGAGTTTGAATCATGTTTACAACTATCTTTTTGTTTTAACATTTTAATTGCTTCTATAATAATGTATTCCTGATCTTCAATATTATTTATTGTTATTTTTGAAGGGAATACACCTAAAAATGAGTTCAAAGATTGAATTAAATCAATTTCTTTTACTGTAAAAATACCATTTTTTAATGAATAGATCCAATATCCAAAAGGGGACAATATTTTTATCGGTTTCAATCGAAGATGCCATTTCTTTGATTCCCAAATAAGTGTATATTGAAAATGTTTTGTATCAAATGGATCTTGCAAATAAGGTGGAAAGTCGAGTAAAGTAGTTGATGAGAAAGGAGAGGGATCTAAATTTAACCAAATATCTATAAATTGCTCTAATTCTCCATATTGAATAATTCCTTGATATCCATTAACCAGATCATTCTCAACTGGATATCCATTCTTCCATTTTGGCGAATACATCAATTTTTTTAAACGGGGAAGTAGAACAGTATTAAAAAGCTCATTCTTCTCAATAAGATAAAATTGTCGATTTCCTTCATCTAATTGATTTAATTCTATTACAGCTTGACCTGTTGTTCCAGAACCAGCAAAAAAATCCAATATCATTCCTGATTTTGAGGTGAAGGTTACTGCTTGGATTAAATACTTAATCAATTTAGTTGGTTTAGAATAATCAAATGGAGAAATTCCAAAAAGGTCTTTTAGTTCCATATTTGCATCTGTATTTGTTGGAAGGTCATTAATTTTCTTTGATAATAATGTAGTGGGGGCTTTAATGATGGGAGAATCATATTTACGGGCAATTGTGGGGCGTAAACTAACAATTGATTTAATATGGACTGTACCTCCTTTTTGAAGTTCAATATTTATTCTTTCTTGTTTCCATTTAAATCTCCCTTCTAAATGAAGATCATGGTTTGGTTTTCCACCTTTAACTGAAATTGGGCCATTTAACAAAGATATCTGTAATTTTCCCTTTCCATAGATCTTTGATTGTAGCGTTCCACTCCATCCATTAGCAATAATCACACTTTTTTTTGGAATGATTCTTCGAGTAATTTTATTTCCGATATTAATAAGTTCGGTTAATTTCTCAGGATTTCCCAAACTCCCCATTAAAGGAATCGGTGTTGAAACCTTTTTTGCTCCAATAATATATTCTGTAACTGTAATCAACTCTTTTGAAAGATAAGATGGTTGAGTTTTCTTATGCCATATGATATTGTTTAGAGTATTAGGAAAAATTCGCTGGATGATCAAAGAAAAAGGAATTAACTCGTTATCATCAATACTGGAAAAGAAAACACCATTTTTATCTAAAAGATCATAACTTAATTCCAATCTATTTTTAATAAATGTCATCCACTGTGCACGTGTAAATTTGTCTTGATAAATCATATCCTGATTTCCAGTATTATAAGGCGGATCAATATAAATTACGCTAAATCTTGATTGTAGAGTTAAAGAGTTGTTTGCCTTTACTACATTTTTAAGCCATTTTAACGCTTGCCAGTTTTCACTTTTTATACAATATCCCATAATTGGCTTGTTTAGTGTTAACATTTTTTTTATTATATGAATTCGCTCTTCTTTTCTTATTATTCCAGTATCAATAATAAAATTGTTAATTGGGACAGATTTATCTTCTATTAATGATAATATTGCTTTTTCATTTTTCTTAAAAATTTCAGGAGATTGATTGTTTAATGGATGAGAATATTGAATATAATCTAAATACAAACATTTTTGGCTTGATGAACTCAATTCATTAAAAATTTTGGCTTTAGGCTCATTTATTATCCAATTTGTATTTAAAACAAATTTAGGTTTATTGAACACTTGCAATTTAACACATTCAATCTGCCAAATCGAATCAATAACTAATTTTATTATTTTTTGAAATAATTCCAGCTGTTCATTAAAATGTATCAAAGATTCTTCTAATATGGTGCTATTTTTTAAGGCTTTCTGTTTTTGAATGGAATTTTGCTTATTAAACCAATTTAATTTGAGATTTTCACTGAACTGGAATAATTGTGCTGTTAAGTATTCTTTAATGTAAGGATATAATTCTATAAATGGTTCTCTTTTACTTGTAAACAAAGTTAATTGTTCTTGTATTCGATTTAAAAAATCATCTTTATTTTGGATTATTTCAGGCCATTCATAAAAATATCGATCAAGATTATGCATTAATCTTTGTAGAAAATCGTTTTGAATCTGCTTTTGCGGTTTATATCGATATTGTTTTCTCTCTGAAACAGTCAGAGTTCTAAATTCAAACCAAAATGATATCTGTTTATTTAATATTGAAAATGTCATTAAATTTGTATTTGATGGATGAACTGGAATAAAATACTTCTTGGGGCTATGTTTTCCTGCTTCTTTTGGTTCATTAAAAGTCAAACAAAAATTGCAAGTGATTGATCTAAATTTAAACTTCCATATTTTATGAAAATTATCTGTTTGATGGATTATAACATCTGAATTGTTCCATGAATATTTAATGTGGGAAACACGTGCGTTTATGTTGCGAACATTAGTATTCTTTTTCTTATATAAATGTTCTCTTAAATCAGAATTAAATTGTAGCCTATGATTTGAATAATTTTGATCAATAAAATTTCTTAACCAAATTTCTATGTTTGTTAACTCAGATTCTGTTTCTAAATTTTTAGAGTCATTTTTTAACTTTTCTAAATTTGTCTCCAATTTTTCTGAGTTAATTTTTGAATTCTCTAATATGTTTCTAATATTATTTTCTAATTCTGCTTTTATTTGTACCCCAATTCGCTTTTCAAGAATCACATTACTTAAATGTCTTTTTTCAAGATGCCAATTAATCCATTCCTGAATGATTCCATTTATTGCTCGAATTTCTAGTTGATGCATAATTACACCATATTTACACTCACATTCACACTCGCATTAAAGCTTTTTCATTACTTTTTTCTTATTTTTCTAAGCAGATTTTTTTTTTATAATGAAATGCTATTCTATTCATGAGAGTTGCAATTCTCTCTGATCTTCATTACCCTGCAATTTTGACGAAACAAATTCATCTTGATGCTAAACATGGATACAATTCTACATTTTATCGAAATCTTCAATTATCATTCCAAAATTTTGATCCTGCATCCATCAGTGGAGTAATAATTAATGGAGATTTTGTCTGGGATTTAACAACAGTTGTTCCAATGCCAATTAAAATTAATGAGTTGGATCTTATTAATGTCCCTATATATTATTTGATTATTGTTCGACAGTGGCTCCATCCGGCAATTCCATTAATATTTATAAAAGGTAATCATGATTCATGGATGAATTCATATATTTATGAGAAAGATAATGATTTATGGATCGATTGGGAATTATATTCTCGTTTTTTAATGGAACATTATAAATTTTCTAAGAATATTATACAAAAAATTATAAAAATGGCTTATGATACATTCAATTTGCCTTTATCTATGTGTAATTGCATTAAAGTGGCATCAAATTGTCACATTTTACAAAATTCAGGTATATGGATAAATAAAACATTGATCTATGGGCTTTCGGACAATTTTTATCTCCGTTTTTTGCAAAATCACAATAAAGCTTTAGAATCTTTGCAATCTCTTTTATCTTCAAAACTCCAGCCAAAAAGTCGATCATCAATATTTCTCTTTTCACATTTTTCTCCGAATTATATTTTTTCAATAATTAAGAAAATTAAAGAACAATATTATCCAAATCTTCATTTTTTTTGGGGACATCGACATAACATAGAATTGGGTTTGTTGAACGATATAATCTCGCATGATTTTCTTCATTCGACGCTTCCTGAACACCATAATTTTCAATTCTTTTTCTTCGAGATTTAGTGCTATTCTTTTAAATAGAAAGAAAGTTGAAAGAAAATGGAAAGAAAATATCGAGAAAAAGACCAAGAAAAAGGATATTAAAACCTTTTTTGCATTTTGCACCTAAATATAAATATGTTAGTGAAAAAATAAAAATTATTAAATGTAATTTTTCATATCTTCTAAAAAATTTTTCAATTTCTTTTTTGCAGCTGGTGTTTCCATATTTACATTAGGTGGACAAATTAGCAAAAGAATATAATATTGATTAAAAATATGAATTTTCACGAATCCTGTAGCAGTATCTATTCTCAATTCTCTTAAATTTGTCAATTTATAATCCGAAAGTACTTTTTCAATTGTTATAATTATCCTATTTGTTGTTCCAACCAAGGTTGCATCATCAAGTAAAGTCTTCGATGCACAAATTGGTAAACCTGTTCGTTTCTCAATGATCAAAACTGTATATAATCCTAATTCTTCCTTTAATTGATTTGAAATTTGGTCAAGTTTAGATGATTTCGGCATAAGATTTTCTACAATTTGGGTCCAAGCCTTGTAAAGACTCGAATCAAAAATGGATGTTGGAAAAAAGGTGATATTGCTGATAATCTGACCATTTTCTGGATTTGTCCTGAAATAATTAACCAAAGAATTGAATTTTTCAGAAATTTTTTGAAATCTATCCATTTTATGAATAAAACAGAAAATATTTTGATTCTTTCTAAGTCGATGTTGGTTTTTTATACCTAATTCATTGATTTTTTCTATAGCTTTATGTAAATTCGACCTTGCTTGTTCATAATATTCCACATTAAATGCATCCACTACAAATAAAAGAAGAGTACCATTTTTAAAAAAATTATCATCAGGAAATTCAGCACCACTCTCCCAAATCTTTAATTTTTGGCCACGATTCTGTTTGGAAAGAAATGAATAATCTAAATTATGTTTTTCAATACGACGGGTTGGAATCGTTGCTTGAATCTCATCAGCTAATTTTCCTTCAAAAATTATTTGATAAATAGATGATTTTCCAGAACCACCAGTTAATAGGATTTTAACATCTTCTCTTTGTGATTTCAACGCTTGATATCCTTGTGTGAAAGCTTTCTGCTTTTGTAGATGTTGTTGTTGGATCTCACGCTGTTCTTGAAGAAGTTCCATATATTGTGCTTCTAGTTCTTGCAAAATCCTTTCTAATCTATTCTTTGGAACAAAGATTTGGTTTTCTTCTAAGATTTCGGGCAAGTCTATCTCAATCTCAGAAAAATCCATAATATGTGCACGATATTCAATAATATTCTGTTTTTTTATAAGAAATTCAATCAGCTCATCTTTCAGATTCAATTCAACTTCAAAAAAAGATCCCGGTATTTTCATTTTAACTGTTATTAACTTTGTAATCTTATCCTATTAATATTATTTCAATCATTATTTTGCAAAAATACGAAGAAGAAAATATTTCTATGAATTCTTAAAACAGCCTATGGTGCGAATTAGTGCGAATAAGTTTTTGCTTTGAATTCAAATGATGTCAAATGTTATACAATAATTTAAATAACTGAGAAAAAAACATTGATTTAATGGTGTAAATTAGTTTATTAAAAATTAAATACACATATTATTATTTTAGTAGGGGAGAAAATGATAAAACTAAAACTTATTGTTGCCGGAGCAAAGGATGTAGGAAAAACGTCTTTGATTCGCCGATATATTCATGGGACGTTCCAATCTGAAACAATCTCGACAATTGGTGTTGATTTTATGATTAAACGCCTGAAGCTTGATGAAAAATCAATTCAATTAAGTATTTGGGATTTTGCAGGCGAGCAAAAATTCCGTTCTTTATTTCCAGGATATATAAGCGGTTCTAGCGGTGCTTTGATTCTTTTTGATATATCTAACCGAGAATCATTCTTCGATCTTGACAATTGGATGGATTTAATTAATAATTCATCTGGAAAAATGATCAAACTTTTAGTAATTTCAAAAATCGATCTCCAAGATTCTGCATCAATATCTGATAAAGATATTGAACATTTTGTACATCTGAATAAAATTGATGGTGTTTTACGATGTTCAGCGAAAACTGGGGAAAATGTTGATCAAGTTTTCGAAACAATCACAAAAATGGTTGTAAATAATACACTGGAAGAATGTCCTCATTGTCATGAAATTATTGCCAAGGATCTCCATTTTTGTACATATTGTGGAAAAGAAGTTAATTGATTTTTTCACTTTCTCTTTAAAATATAATAAAAAGCAGAATAAGAAAAAGGAAGCTTATGCTTCATCTTTTTCTCATAATGATAATACATCCTATTTTGTGCGAATAAGTTTTGGGTTCATGGATTAAATGGAGTAAAAATTTTTTAACTAATCTATACTGCAATCGAAATTACATGCTCTCGGCTGATATATGTGTTAATGTTATTAAGTAATTCCTTAACATATTGTTTTGTTGTTCGTTTTTCCTTCTCAATTAAATTAAAAATCTTTGATGAAGATATTCGAACAGTTGGAAAATTCATATGGTGAGATCGAAAAATTTTATTCAATCCACAAGATTGCAGGATATAGACTAATGTATAAGTGTGGAAATCTTGAATCTCATCTGCATATTCAAGTGATTGGATTCGATTTAAGATATTTCGGTAGATTTCCTTCTTTATAATAGGATAATAAGTTTTCATTCCAAATTTTGCAGAATGAATTTCTTGTTTTATTATACCTTGATTTACCATTCTTTCAATCAATCGATCTTGTAAATTCCTGACATTCGAATGTATTTCAGAAACCCAGAAATCAATTGATTTAGCGGAATCAGATCGTTGAATATTGGCTAAGATTTCATTCAGAAGGTGGTCTCCTGTAGATTTTGTTGAGAGTAAAATTATCTTCCCATTTCTACAAAAAATCCTTCTTAATAATGCTAAATCCATAATTAATGCTCCAGCAATTCCTGCTTTCACATTTTTCCAAGCGTTGAAAAAAATTTCTCGCCCGTTTTCAGGTGATATGCTCATTAATATAAGTTCTTCTGCAACCAACATATTTTTTTACACTCCCTTGATCTGAAATGTTGTTTTAAAATCCCATCTTTGATGAAATTAATTTTATAAACATTCCTGACCAGTAAGAGAACAAAGGCACTCTTCCTTTGATTAAAACTTTCCCAGCGAATATTATTCGAGTAAATGGCCCCATATGTAAATTCATTAATCATATGGTTCATAGTGTTTTTTTCACCTTTATTCCCTAAACTGAGAAAACGAGCAAGCACTTGAAGAATTTTTTACAAATGATCTTTATAGTAGAAAATGGCACCATATGGAAAATTAATCTCCATATGAACCATTATGTGAAATTAATTCATACAAATAAAAATGAAAGTCTTTATTGAATCGGGACATAAAATATATTTAAGGTTGAAAATAATTAGATTTTTGAAGGTTTTGGCATGAATATTATTCGATTAAAAGATGATATTTGGGTATACAGTTTTGATAGTGATGAAAGAGTTGATTTGAAAAAAAAAAATGATGAAATAAGAAAATCAGCAAATTTTGATGCTAATATTATGGCAATCATTAATAATAACGATGCTTTATTGATTGATTCTTCTATCCAGAAATATGCTTCTCAAGTGAATGCTGATTTAAAAGAAAAAGGAATTTCTGTCAAATCTATTCTTTTTTCTCATTTTCATGCTGATCATATTAAAGGACGAGTTATTTTTCCAAATGTTCAGCTTTATGGATATGAAAAATATGAGAGAACATTTAAGAGAAACAGAAATACTGAAAAAAAAGAAAATCTTGATGGACTCATATTGCTAAAAAATAGTGATAAAATTAAATTTGGTCATCATCAACTAAAAGTTTTAAATTTTCCAGGTCATACTTCTGAATCCTTAATAACAATAATTGATAGACAATTCCTTCACGTAGGTGATTTATTATGCATGAATAACGCTGGAAAATATTATCTACCTTTGGTTGGTATTGAGCCAAATGCCTTAGAAGATTATATCATTTCATTAAAAAAACTACAAGAATTTTCATATTCAACAGTAATTTTAGGGCATGGTCCTGTATTAATGGGAAAAGATCAGATAAATGAATGTATTGAGCGTAGTTTATATTATTTGACAAAGTTGAAAGAATTTGGTGAAAGTGCTGAAATATCCAGCTATATAAAAGGAAACTTGGATGAATATATACTTGTAAACGAATATCATCAGCAAAATTTGAATAATATAATAAATCATTAAAAATGAGATTATTCTTGAAAACGATATTTTAATTCTTTTTATGTCTTATTTATATTAATAATATGATATCTCAATGGATTGTAAAATCCCAACGAATTATTTTTGGGACTAAACCATTTAATATCTTGAGCAAAGATTATTATAATCCCACAAGGGATCAGAATTTTACAGCATTTGTTATCGATGCACCAAGATGGGCTAATGTCATCGGTTTAACGGAAAAAAACGAAATATTATTGATTAGGCAATATAGATTTGGCACAGATCATGTTGAATTAGAAATACCCGGTGGAGTATTAGAAGCCGATGAAGAACCTTTAATTGGAATTCAACGAGAACTTGAAGAAGAGACAGGTTTTGTATCAGATGATTGGAAATTGATAGGCCGAGTTGATGCCAATCCTGCCATTCAAAATAATATATGTTATACGTTTTTAGCGAAAAATATTCGTCCTTTCGGGCAGATTAATTTCGATCCTACAGAAGAAATTGAATATGAACTGGTTCCTATCCAAAAAGTACGAGAGTTGATTGGAGAAGGCAAAATAACAAATACATTTATTATTGCTGCTTTTTACTGGTTTGAACGAGAAATGAATCAGATTGAGAAGGATAATAATTGATTATGATTATTACAGTTGTTATCGTAGATGAAATAATAACATTGAAGATAAAAGTATAATCGTTGCGAAAAAGAATAGTTGTAAGATCAAAGCAATAGATATAACAGTATCATCGATGTAAATTATTGGTGAAATTTAAATGAAAAATATTGAATTACCATCCATGCTTAGAATTCGACAAAATTTTGATCAGCCATCAATATCTAAAGATTTAATTCCCAATGTAATTCATAGCGAATTTCAAAAGTTGAACTTGACAAATCGAGTCAAACAAGGGGAATCTGTTGCGATTACTGCAGGAAGTCGGGGAATCTGCCATATTTCCTTAATATTAAAAAGCATTATTCAAGAATTCAAGCAACTTGGGGCTGAACCATTCATCTTTCCTGCTATGGGAAGTCATGGTGGAGGTACCCGCAAAGGACAGCTTCAGATTTTGGCAAACTATGGAATTACAGAAGATATCATAGGTTGTCCAATTAAGGGAACCATGGATGTTGATCTAATTGATTGTACCTCGCTGGGAACTCCAGTTTATCTCGATCATTATGCAGCACAAGCGGATCATATTTTCATAGTTAATCGAATCAAACCTCACACAAAATTTACCGCCACAGTTGAAAGTGGCTTGATGAAAATGTGTTTAATTGGAATGGGAAAACGAGAAGGTGCTCGAATTTATCATCGTGCAGCCGAACACTTTTCATGGGATGATATTGCTTTTGCTGTATATGATGTTTTATTGGATAAGATTCCAATTTTAGGTGGATTGGCAATTTTACAGAATGCATACGAAGAGATAGGGCGTTTAGAATGTTTGACACCTGAACAGATTCCAAAGCAAGAGCCGGAGTTACTTAAGTTAGCATATCAATGGATGGCACGAATTCCATTTCCAGAGATTGATTTACTGGTTGTTGATGAAATGGGAAAAGAATTTAGTGGAACAGGTATGGATACCAATATTACGGGGCGAAAAGAAGGATCATCCATGAAAGTTCATCGTTTATATATTCGTGATTTGACAGAATCTACACATGGTAATGCTCAAGGAATTGGTCTTGCTGATTTTACTTCTCAAAAACTTCTAAAAAAAATCGATTTTAAATCTACATATCTTAATTCTCAAACAGCTTACCGCACAGATACATGCAAAGTTCCAATGGCTTTGAATAGTGATTTTGAAGTTCTTAAAATTGCAACCCAAATGTCGGGCCGTAATGATGATATTTCTCAATTTCGATTAGTGTGGATTAAAAATACGCTTGAATTGGAAGAATTGCTTGTTTCAGAAGATTATCGCTCACAAATTGAACAGAATTCGCATTTGGATATTGTTGAAGAAGGTTTACATATAATTTTTGATTCTGAAGGAACAATGCAGATAAAAAAGTAATCAAATAAATTATTCTAAATTATTCTAGTTAATTTTTTTTTTAATTAGTTTCTTTTGAGTTAGTTCCTTTTGAGTTAGTTTCTTTTGAATTAGTATTTTAAATTACATTTCTGAGAAAAAAAATAAATGAGAAATGATAAATTTTAAAATAAGCGATTAAAAATTAATTAATTTCTTTAAAAATCTTCGTTAATTCGGACTGATTGCTCTTGAAGGATTAGATTGTGGATTTTTTGAGCCATTTCCTCACTATGTGAGGCTGCATTACTATCCATCATGACAAATACTGCATTCTTAAGTAGTTGAGCAATCTTTAAAGCATCGGATGCTTTATGCATTTTATCATTTCCTTCACCAATTACGTGTACAGTTTGGGTAATTTGCGGATAAATTGAGTCAAATTGCTCAAATGCTATTGCTTTTCCGACTTTCTTCCATTTCTTTGAATCTGCTTCATTTATTATTCTAATATATTTTTGTGCTTGAGCTTTATCGGCAGTTTGAAAGTATTTTACCCAAAATCGTAAAATTGGGCGGAAAAAGCGAAAGAGCCAATGTGGTGAAATAGGAATGAGAAAACGGGCATACCAAGGTAGTGGAAAATGCAATTGAGGACCAATAAAAACTGTTAACTTTGGGGAAAACCGGTTGTTCATTAAACCATATGCGATAGTATTTGCGCCGATGCATGAGCCCACTAAAATTAATTGATTGAAAGGAATTTTTAGATATTTTATTGTTTCTTCAATGTCTTGTGCTAATCTGTCCATATTCGAATGTATATGCTTTCCCAAAATGCTTGAATCTTTTTCTCTAGATTCAAAATAGACGATATCAAATAAATGAACTGCTTCCATTAAGAAAGAATCCCAAGATGGAACAATAGTTCCCCAACCTGGAACTAGCATAAGTGTATAATGAGGTCTACTAGCAGATTGTTGAGAAATATCTGAAAAAACTTTTAATTTTGTGGTAAGAACTTGAATTTGAGTTCCATCGCTCATTGGAATATATTGGGCATTACAAATTTGCTCAAATTTCGATTTTACAACGAGAGAAGATCGCATTGAGAATCATTAAAGTAAAGCGAAGATTTAAAAAAAAGATATGGATAGATCATAAAAATTGAAAGAATGTTATATTGATAAATTATCTTATTGATAGATTATAATATTGATGATTGATAAATTGATGATTGATAAATTAAGATTTGTTAATTGAGTGTATTTTAAGATCTTAGAATTATAAGTTTTTTCGCTTTTTTGCCAATTCAGCCTCCCACTTCCGCCGCCTATCCCAAAAAGTTTTTTGTCGGTCATTTAAGCCCGGGAGAAGGAGAG
>NZ_JBPLBG010000074.1:0-26660 GCF_054039255.1 Candidatus Harpocratesius sp. | reverse complement strand
AAAAGTTCAAATCACCATTAGGGAAAATCGATGCGGTCAAAATTGGGATATTGGGAGCAAAAGGGAGTCAAATAATGGAGTAAAGGCAAAAAACTTAAATTAGATTAATCTTAAAATACACTCAATTGATGATGAAAAAAAAAAACTATTTGAACAGGATCTAAATTCATTAATCGATGAATATAAAGAAAATTGTAATTTATATGGCTTCATTTTTACTTCTGCAAAAGAAAAAACAAATATTCATGAAACTTTTGCAATTTGTGAAGAAATGATTTTATGGGAGCAAAAAACACAAGGAAGCAAAGCGATTGGTATGGTAAATAACTAACTTTAACTATTAACTAATTAACTTTAGCCATTTCAAATATCAAATAACAATTTAACCACTTTATGCTTTGAATTCCTAAAAAATTCATCATAAAAAATTCATCATACTTGTTCTGATTTTCTTATGTTCAAAAAGATTGTAGAACCTGTCATAACATATTCGATTACTATTGATACAGAATGCATATATTCTTGAATTGCATCAAGCATTCCTTGAGCAAGACCAATCATAAACTGTGGCGATAAAGTATCTTTTAAGACAATTGATTGCCGATCTTCTTGTATAACTTTTATTTTAGCACTTTTTTCAAAAATTGGAATAAGCTCTGTTTTTAAAATCAACTCAGGATCAATAGAAAAAGAAGCACCCATTTTTAATAACGGCTCTCTTCGCTTCTGCCATAAATAACGACCAGTAATCCTTCCAGAAATGAATAAATCTTCAGAATTTTTGATTTTTTGAATAACTTGTGAAAAAAATTTTAAAAAATGAGAATTTGGATCATTATTTTTGATCAATTTTGATATTGTATCGTCGATATCTATTTTACTAGTAGATTTAACAAAAACAGACGACTCTTGATCTTTAACAAGTAGAACTCGTTCAATACTCCGTGGATTTAAATTTTCATCCAAATAGACAGTAATAAAATGATCTTTATGTGAGACAAGAATAGGAAGTATTCCCGAAGTTCCAAATTCTGGCTTAATTTGATCTGGATCGATTTCATATGCAAATGTTTCTCCACAAGTACATTCTAACCGAATTTTTTTCATATCTTAATCTATGAGAGAATCGATTTAAATATTTAATTATGGAAAATTTAATTAAAATAGTTCATTCAAAAGGTTAACTTAAATCAAAAAAAGAACATTCATGAAAAAATAAAGAAAAATACTTTTTTTATTAAGAATTCCTTAAAAAGAAAAAAAAACTATAAAACTGGAAAAATTTCAAAATGAATATAATAAATATTAACGTATAATGATACTATTTATACTATATAAATTGTATTTTAAATTCTTAGTATTTTTCTATTTACAAATCAATAAACATAAACAAATAAAGGTATAATTTTATGATCCATAAAATTGCTCTTTTAGGTGCCGGAGGTAGTGGTAAAAGTTCAATCCTTGAAATGAAAAAATCAAAATCTTTTCAAGAAAATAAAACAATAACAATTGGTGTGGATATTGAATTTATTCCTATTAGAAATCCAGAGATTGATGATGGTCAGGGTCAATTCTATACAGTCGATTTAGGTGGCCAGAAAAGATTTCAATTTATGCATGATGCATATATTAAAGGCATAGAGGGCGCACTGATTGTCTTTGATCTTTCCAGATATCGCACATTTGTTGATATTCCAACATATATAGATCTAGTTATTAAAGAAAATATCTCTATTCCAATTTTATTAGTCGGCAATAAAATTGATTTGATTTCACAAGAGCAAGAAAAACAATATGAAAAAGATCTTATAAATTTCTATGAGAAATATCGAGATAAATGCAATTTATATGGATATATTTTCGCTTCTGCAAAAGATAATTATAATATCGATGGAACTTTCGCAATCTGCGAAGAAATGATTCTTTGGGAAAAATACTCCTTACATGCTCAAATCTCTAAAAAAGCAGATCAATTACAAAATTAAAAGAAATTGCAATTAACTGTAAACTTCGCACTAGCTGTCGATAAGGACTAATAAGTGCGAATAAGTTTGAAAAATAGTTGATTTTTATTAAGTTAATCTATTATTTACTGATAATTGATAAGAAAATAGAAGAACCAGATACAACAAATTCTAAAAATTCAGGTAAATCTGTGTGCATAAAACTTTGAATAGCATTAACTATACCTTCTGTCATTCCTATCATAAATTTGGTTGAAATTACGTTTTCAAGCACATAAGAAAATTTATTTTCATGAATTACTTTGACTTGAGCTGTTTTTGAAAAAATAGGCAAAATTTCTTCAGATAAAATCATTGTTGGATCAGCGGAAAAAGTTGCACCCATCTTTAATATTGGTTCTCGGCGTTTATGCCATAAATATCTTCCTGTAATACGACCTGCTATAAATTGGTCTTCTTCTGACTTATATTCTTTCAACACTTTCGAGAGAAATTGTAAAAAATGAAAACGAGGATCAATAAATCGAATAAGTTTGTGAACTGATTCTTCAACATTATTGTGATTTTCTTTAGCAAGGATAATTGATTTTAAATTGCTATTTTTCAATAAAATTACTTGTTCCACCCTTAAAATATTATATTCTCTATCAAGTAGAACTGTAATTAGATGATTTTTATGTTTAAGAAGAAATGGTGGGAAAGAAGAATGTCTTATTTTTAATTTAAGATCTTGTGGATCAAATTTATAGGAAAAAAATTCTCCACATGGACATTCTATCCGAATTTCTTTCATAGATAGATCGAGGAAAATTCTCCTTAAAAATGTTTAACAATTTTTGAATGAAATCATATCTCAATTGTTCATAAAATCTTAGAAAAATTCTGAAAGGCAATAGGTTTGTTGGGGAAACCACTTATTGAGAATAACTCTATTTTCTTTTTTCAATCCATGTATCCAGCGAAAATATATTAATTCTGATATAGAACAAGAACCGTATAGCAAAGCAGTTAATGCACCAATTGATAATATAGGTTTTGTTCTATCCAATTCTGAACTTATCTTTGAAATATCAAGCCGATAATTATGCTGATGAAATTTTAATTCTTCAATAGCTTCTAATTTGTACACACCTGTATTCCATGGAGCGAGAGGATCTGAAATACTGAAAATAAAATTGCCAGTTCCTTCTACCTGAATATCTTTAAATGCTTCTTCAATATTTATAATTCTGGCCATTGTTTGCAAATGTTGGCGTATATTAACTTTTGTGAACCCTTGTAACCACGAAAAGTAGTTCGATTCATGAGGATATAAGGGTAAAACAACTTTGTGAATTTGATCTCGATGAAAATAAAGATAATAAAACAGACTATGCTTGGCTTCTAAACTAGAATGTAAAAATCGAACTCGATTGAATGTACCAATATCGTGTTCTCCAAATAATTGAAATCCATAACCAGAAATCGAATAACTTAGAAATCCTTCAGCAATCCCATCTGGGTTATATACAATTACTGCTGGGCTTTTATTATTTTTTAATAATTCATTCCATCTTTTTAGAGGGCGCTTGACTCCTCCATGAAATTGAGATATTGTATGATTATGTAACGTTTCATAAATTTTCGTAGCTTTATCGACTGAAGTTCTATGTATTTGATAACCTTCAGGAAGTGCATTCCATCTAGACAACCAGGCAGGATTGATTTCAATAAATCGGTGTGGATGAGTATTAATATAACCAAAATGCTTATAATATGAATCTTTGAAGGCATATAAAGTACTTACTGCCATTCCTGCTTTATATTCAGCGAAAAATGTTTCAGTAATTAGTTTACGAACATTCCCTTGTCCTCGATTTTCAGGACTTGTGGCAACCATTGCAATTCCCCCCATTGGTTTGAAAATACCACGAATATTTTGGAATAGTGGAATATTGCGAAGTACTGCAACAATTTTTTCGTTTTTTGTTGCAACTAAGTGATCTTCATAGGTTGTTTCGAATTTTACTTCAATATCATGGATCTCAGAAGCAGAAAATCCATAACTAAGGTGGTTTAATTCCATTATTTCTGATTTATCTGCTAATTCGGCTCTTCTAACTTCAATTTGTTCAATTGTCAAAATGAATACTCCTAGTGATTGGATATATCAAAAGCTCTATTATAAAATGAAGAGCTAATTATGATACTTAATAAAAGAGAATATTTAAAGAGATATCTTCAAAAATTGAGTAAAAAATAATTGGACTTTATTCTATTCATCCTGAGTGCGAATTAGTTTGGATCTAGCTAAATAAGATTATTTTTTTATGGAATTCGAGTCAAATATCCATTAGGGTAATGAATCTTTGGTTTCATGTCTGAAGAAGGTGATTCTGAAAGATTATCTATTTCATTCATAGTTTTGGATAAATTATTTTTAGGAAGATTTTTAATTTTCTGTACGTTTGCAGGTTTTTTTTGTTCACTCATAAATTGTCAGTCATCTCTATAAGATTATAAGAGCAAGATTTGAAATATTTAGCTTTTAATCAAATAATAATAATCTTGATCATTCTACTTGAAAAATAATATTTAATATCTATTTTTGAAAGTATAGAATTCTTTTTAATTGGTGTGAAATAGAAGATAAATTAAGATGGATTATCCATAAAACCATCATTTTCATTATTTCATTTATCTTCTTTATTTTTTTTGTTTCTTTTATAAAATTTAATAATTGTATATTTAATGTTGATTCTTTTTTATCTGTTTTTCTGATTTTACTGCAAGGTCTTAGAAGAGTATTTTAGATCCACAATTTCTGCTAAAGATTGTTCTATTTTTTCCATAGTCTTCCTTAAAATACTTCCATATTCTATTTCTCCGATGGTTACAGAAGTTAAAATTTGATAAGCCCCTCCAATGTCAACAAGATTAATTAATCCATGTTCATAGATACAAATAGTTTTAGTCAAAGCAAATTCTCGATTAAATTTCATGCAGATCATTTGACAGATTGTAATTAAACTCGCACTAACATGTGATAAATTTTCCATCTTCTCTTGAAGGCCTGCTTTTAATTGGTGAAGTTCTTGACGAAGTTGTTTTTTTTTAAATTCTGATTCTTCACGTAGTATTTTTTGAATAAGTTGTGCTTCACGCAGTGTTCGACTCCGGGAAATTAATTTTCCAAACTCATTACCTTTCCTTGATGTAATATATTTTTCGGGGAAGTTTTTAATACTTAATAGATTTTCACGAATTTTAAAAGAACATTTTTCTGAGGGAATTGTAAAATAATAGAGCAAATCTAAATCTTTACAAGATATAACTAAACTCTCAACAGGATTAATTGGAAACATGATCTCACGCAATTCACCCAATCCTTTAACACTTGAAAATTGCCCTGCAAATATTCTGGGTCCTTCAACAGCAAGATTTAAGAATGCATCAGTTTTAGAAGCATATTGAACTTCATCTGCAACTTGAAATCCAAAAAGACCAGAATTTCCTGTAGGTAATTTTAGTAAACTAAAATAATCATTTAGCCATGTATTTTCAGTTGTATCAAAATCTAACAAGTATTTAGAAAGAATTTTTTTTATTTTAGTTAATTCAGCAAGATTCACGTAAAATTTTCGATCTTTTATTTCAAAAACCGAAGGAATTGCAGAATTAAAATGATTGAATAGAGGTTCAGAACGCTTTAAGCCGTGATTCTGAAGAAATTTCTTCAAAATTTTCAAATTAAGTTGAATGGGTCGATTTTGCTGTGAAATGGTATCGTGCATGAACCTTGTTTGTCGAGAATGCTTTTTACCTGCATTCTGTAAGTATTCTACTAACTTTTGTCTACCTTCTTGAGACTCGTAATCAATATTCAATGATGATCCTTCACCAAATAAATTCATCCATTCAGGATTCTTTTCAGAATCAAATAAGGGGATGTGAAGATAATTCATATAATTAGTAAAATCAAATTTGGCAGATAAAAATCGGATCAATTCTATTATAGCGCGCCTACCAGATTCACTTCGATAATCAAACAAGCCGTTATTTTGAGGAACCTGCAGAATTTTTAATTCTAAAAGTTGTGAAATCAATTTTTTATAAATATCACCACGAGGTTCTGTGAGTATGATTTTATCCCAATGAGAATAGCGAGTTAAAATTCGTGCTCGTTTTAATTCATTAAGGGCTGAAACAAGATCACCATTCTTAGTTTTGGGTTTAATATCATCAAAAATTAAGCGATAATATCGAGGGCTTGAATAGATCACAAATTCTTCTAAAGTGATCCCCGTGGTATCCACCATATTTTATCAAATGAATACATGCTAATAAATATTCAAATGATTAAATATTCGCCTACTCATTTTTATTTAAAAGAGAAAAAAAGAAGCCGAATAATCAAAACCTTGATAGAATTATTCTGTAAATCCAAGATATTTCAATAATTTCTCTAATTTGTTCTTTGATTCAATATCTTTAGGATTAGCTTTTATTTTTTTCTTTAAAAACACAATTTCACCTTTTTTCTGCTCAATTGCTAAGATAAGATCTTTCCAATTGGCAAAATCATTGAGTAATATCGAAACATCCTCATCATCTTTAAAATTAAAAAGTTTTTTGGTAGATTTTTTCCTTGAATTACGAGATCTTTGTTTTTTTAAAGAACGTTCTTTTTTATGCGTAGATGATAAAAGATCCCGATTTAAACGACGATTTGCATTATTTATCATTCTTTTAATTGTAGCTTCAGCATTGAATATTTTTCTAATTGTATTTTCTAAGAGTTCATCATATTCTTCAATATCTCCAGGATGAATATCTTTTTTAAGGAATATTTCGCTTAAATATGTATATGCGCGCTCCAAATCTTCAATAAGGGGCAATACTTCTTTTGTAAAGCGTTCTCTTTCAGTTATTAAACTGGCTTTAGATGCTATATCATCATTTTGATAGACTTTGGTAGAACTATCATAAACACCTGAAAGAATATGATCATCCATCAATTGCTTTAAGATACCTTCTAAAAATTCAATTTCTTCTTCATCAGCCGTTCTTTCCTCAAGGAATGAATTTAAATCAATATATCCTTCAGCATTCTTCATCCGATTATAAATACCTTTAATAGTTAGAAATCTTTCGTTTTCTTGAAGCCATAGTCCTTGAATTTTTCCTGAAGATTTATTTTGTTGAATTGCCTCAATAAGCAATTGTGGAGCAACCTTATTTCGGGAAGACAGTCTTGCTACATCTAAAATATTATTTCGCGCAGCTTGTTTCAATATCATTGATGAGATCTTAGATTTTTCTTCTTGAATTCGTTTAGCAGAAAAGATTATTTTGTTATCCAGAATAAGATATCCATCAGGATGGCCCAAACTATCTATAAACTGAAGTAATTCTGAATAGTCCATCTGTAAATCGCGCATTAAAGGTTTTATTTCGACTTCATCAACATTCATAAGCTCTTTAGCAATTTTATCTAGTTTTTCATCTACTTTTTGAGAAATTTCTTCTTCTCCGATTTGCAATTCTTCTGCTAAAGCATGAATTTTAGACTTTCTTATATCAACATTTGGTTCTGATTGAATTTCTGCGATTCTCTTCTTTACATATTTTGAAAAATAGAAAACAGTATTGTTTCGATTCCAAAATCCATTCTTTTTTGTAAAGATTGGTTTTACGACCTTCCGATAAATTTCTACAGGAATACCTAATTGTTTTGAGATTTTTTCTAAATTAGCTTCCCCAATTTGCTCAGATGTACGAATTGATTGTTGGATTCGTGTCATTCCCAAATTTGTTAACCATAAATGATCCTTGTGAAATTCATTAAATAATTGCTCACGACAAAACTGTTCCAATCTTAGAAAATTTTCATATCCAAATTGATCTTGGTAAGTTCGCAAATCAATTACGTTATTACGGGTCATTTTGTTTTCAATATCTTGTTTAAGTCGAGCAAACGTATAATATTGAGTTCTATCTTTAGAATAGATTCCAGAAAATCGTGGATTATTAGTAATTTCTTCAAGAATTTCTTCAATTAATTTTGAATTATAGCGTTTTTTCAATGTCTCAATATTAATTAGCCCCATTTTTGTCAATTCTTTTTCAATCTCTTGTTTGATAAAATCTTTGCTATAGAAAAATTGTTTTGTTAAATGTCCTTCAATTTCCCCTTTATCAATTAAATCACGCAATAAAATTGCCCCAATTGCATGGTTTGTAATTCCTACATGTGTAAATGTTTTTATTATTAAATTAAGTTCCAGCTTTGCCCCTGATAAGAACTGAAATAATTCTTGTTTATCAAATATCAGCATCTTTTTATGATGTTTTTCTGTAAATACTAATGAATAATACAAATTTTCATCTGTTTCAGCTTGCAAATAGTTTTCGACTTTATCTACATCTAATTGCTGTTTTTCAGCAATTTCATTTAAATCCATGTATCTTACTAATGGAGGACGATTATGAATAATACGGAGCAAATCTCGTTTTGTTCGGTGTTTTTGTATGGCTTCTTTTAATCCAAAAATTTCTATTTGTAATAAATTAAGGAGAACATCACTACGTTTTGGAATATTACTTTCTTCATACATTTGAACAATGTCATTAAGATAGGATTTTAAAATTTTAATACTCATTAAAGGTTGAATCCGAAGTAATATATTTTCAAGAAATTCAAGAATTTCTGAATTGCTTTCATTTTTCAAACAATTAGTCAAAATAGAAAGATTCAGTAAAAAAACAGCATTATATTCTTCAGGAAATTGATTTAAAAAAAATACAGTATTTGATCTTACTTCTAAAGATGAATCACCTAATAACTCAATAAAACTTTGAATAAATGCGTTATCTACAGATCTTTCACTTTCAAATGAATGCAATAGTGTCCATCCATAAATTATTATAGCATTAGCGCGCTCATCAATCGTTCCTTCTATGATATAAGATTGTTTAATTCGATCAATAAAATCTAGTGAAATTAAATCAGGTAATTCTTCAACTAAAATCGATAGAATATATAAATATATATATGCACTAGAAGGACGATTATCTAAAATTGAAAAAATTTTGTCGATCTGGTTTGAAATTTTAGTGATCTTTCCTTTTTCATAGAATTGGTTAATTTTATTTACAATTTTTGATAGATTTTTATCTAATTTATCCTCTGAAATTTCGATTAACATAAAAACATCCCATTTTAGTATTTTGTGCTCGAATGGTTATTAGTTAGAATGTAAGCCAAAAAAAACATTGGTAACTTTATATTGTAAAATGAAAAAAACCATGATTGTAAATTAGTTGTGCGAATAAGTTTTATAAATAACTTAAAATAAAAGATTAAGATTTTGAGGCAATTCACAAACAGAATTAAGCAACAACGAGGGATTTTCTGCTTTTAATGCTTCAATTTTTCCATGACCTGTTAAGACTCCCACAGATTTTATGTTTGCATTTTTTGCTGCACGAATATCTGAAACATTATCACCAACAAATGCAATTATACGGCGATCGATTGAATTCCATTTAAATTTTTTTTTCAATATTAAAAGTGCCCCCAATATTGGTCTTGGATCAGGTTTTACTAAGAATCTTTTTCGATCATCACGAGTAATTACCACAGAAAAGAAATGTGAAATCTGAGTTCGTTTTAACCATTTCTCCAAACGTTTCTTTTCAGAATTAGTAATAATTCCCATAATAATCCCTTTCTTACTTAAATCTTCAAGCATTTGAAATACACCAGTAAATAAACTACTATATTGCCATTCAAATTTCTGTTTAGATTTACCAACTTGAAAAAAGAAACGCCATCGTTGAAAGGGATGAGGCAAGATTTCCTTAAAATTATGATACATCGCTTTAATACTGGCAATGTTTGAAGCTCTTGATGACATTTCAAATCTTCTGATAAGATCATTTGGAGTGAGAGAATATTTATCCAAATGATGCCACTTAAAACGCGGATCTTGTAATTTTTGTCGCATAATTCGTTGTGGACCTTTTGAATGTAAAAGTACTCCATCAAAATCAAAAAGTAGAACAAAGGGATGTTGCATTCTAATGTGAAAAATAGATGATCTTTTAAAAATTATCGCTCATTCCATTCTGGAAATAATTTATTTAAAATTGTTGGTATTTTGATAACACTTTTTAAAAGAAAATCTGGTTCCATCATCTCTAATTCCGTTTTTGAAGCATGGCCACTGAGAACCCCTATTGATTTTACTTTTGCTAGTTTGGCTGCAATAATATCTGATACATTATCCCCTACAAACGCAACTAAATTCCGGTCGATTCGAGGAATTTGATAATGTTGCTTCATACGCACAAGCAACCCCAATAACACCCTTGGATTTGGTTTTACTCCTAAAACTTTCCGATCATCACGAGTAACTACACATTGAATTATATCATTAAGTCTTTTATATTCAAACCACTTTTCGACTCGATTTCCAAATGAATTAGATGCTGCACCAAAAAGTATACCTTTTTCTGAGAGATTCCTAATCATTTCAATCGTTCCAGGAAAAAATTCATTATATTTCCAATCATATTTTTCCATTTGCCGTTTGAACTTTATGAAAAAGGTAATTCGGCGAATTCTTCCTGGAATTAATTGCATAAATTCAGAAGTCATTGCACGTAAACTACTTAAACTGCGAGCTTTTGCGGATTTTTCAAACATACGAATAATATCAAGAGGAGTTATCCCAGAAACGAGCGGTTGATTCCATTTAATCCAGGGATAGCGTAGCGCTTCAAATGCAGCTAATAAATGTCCTTGAGAATTTAACAAAACACCATCAAGGTCAAAAATTATTATGGGTGGATGAGGATCAATCATTTTTTTACTCTATTGTCTCCCAGTAGATTATAACTATGAAACATTATTTTTGATAGCAGGTATGTAGTCATCTTCAAATTTCTGCACAATCATATCAAGATGTGCTTCAAGTGAATCAGTCCAAAATGGATCTTTTAATTGTTTCTCTTCAATATAGAAATTTCGATCTCGAAGATAAGTGGGAAGTGGAATACTGGAATCATCCCATTTTTTCTCAAGAAATTCTAACCATTCTGATGGTAAGGGCTCTTCGATTTGGACACCTAGCAAATTTGCTAAAATCATTGACCATGTTCGAGCAACAACACCAATATTATAACCCCCTCCACCTAGGGCGAGAAATTTATCACCAGCATAATCTGATGCTAAATTATTAACAATTTTAAAGATTTTTTCTTGACCTTCAGTTGAAAGACCAGCATTTGTTAATGGATCCATGAAATGGGTATCAACTCCGCATTGCATAACTAAAAAATCCGGACGATAGGCATCCATTACTGCAGGAACTATTCGCTCAAAAGCTTCAAGATAAAGACGATCAAAAGTTCCAGGCAAAAAAGGAACATTCAATGCATAACCCTTTCCGTTTCCCTTACCGTTTTCGTTTAAATGTCCTGAACCAGGAAAAATTGTATGACCGTCTTGATGAAAAGATAGGGTTAGTACATGGGGATTTTCATAAAAAATCCATTGAACTCCATCTCCATGATGACAATCAACATCAAGATACATAATTTTCGTACCTGGAGGATTTCTATCCAAAATGAATTGAATCGCTACCGCCACATCATTTAAAATGCAAAATCCTGATGCCATACCTGGCATTGCGTGATGTAACCCGCCAGTTACATTAAAAGCACGTGAATGATTCTCTTCAAGTAAATATTTTGCACCAGCAATAGAAGCACCACAAACAGCCAAAGCTGCATCATACATTCCAGGAAAAATAGGATTGTCTCCAGGACCCAACCCAAATTCGGGATAAGATTTATATGAAGGGCGCGATATTTGATTTAATTCCTTTAATTTATCTAAATAAGCTTGAGTATGAATCCGTAAGATTTGTTTTTCAGTAGCAGGTGTGGGATTTATAATTTTAATATTAGAATGATCAAGAAGGTGATATGATTTCATCAATTCATAAGTAACTTCAATTCTAAGTGGAGTAAGTGGATGTCCTTCACCGAAATTATAACGATTATAGTCTTCAGTATAGACAAAACCAACGGGGTTCATATTTTTAAATCAGCACAAAAGCAAAAAAAGTTTTAGAAATTTTTACCAAATTTACAATTAGATGATTTTTTTTACATTTGTAATGAAATTGTAGAAATCTTTAATTCTTTCATTAGCATATTGGAAAACAAGATGATTATTTATTTTTCCATATTTATGCACAATTACATTTCTAAATCGTTTCATCTCTTTTAAAACTTCAACATTATCCAATTTTCCTTTCAATAAATCAAAAATATTCTCTTCATTTGAAGGTACTCCTAATTTAAAGATTTTAATCAGAATAGCACTTATATCGATAATTTCTTCAATACATATCTGAAATAATCTTTCAAGAGCTAATTGATCCTTTTTTGATGAAATATAATCCTTCTCAGTTTTAGGAATGATTTTCGAAAATAAAGACAAATTCTCTTCTAATTCGGCAATTTTAATAAATATACGCTGATGCTTATTGTTCATCTTTTAGGGCTTCCAAAAATGTGTTAAAATGAGGAGAGAATAAATTAAATTCTTTGATTTTATTGTAATATAGATCGAATAATGTGTCATAATTCTTATTTAGCAGAATTGTCCCAGTTTCTATTATTTCATTTTGAATGTATAATGGTAAATTATAGAAAAAACGAATATCGTATTTCTCTGGTAACAAAACTCTGTATCTCAATTCTAATTTTGGATTAATCTTATCTTCATATGAAATTAGGCAAATATCAATGTCTCGAAAAGATATTTGAGAGAGAAAACTCCCAAAAACAACAATGGCAAGTATTTCTGGGTCATTTTCCACATTTTTTAATAATTTAATAATATTATCATCAGATTTTAATTGATTTAACCGCATCTCTGTCAATATTTGCCGCATTAAACTCTATCTAACATACAGCTAAATAAATATATAAATTTACTTAGTTATCATCTTTCAAATAATTTGATAAGGTGGTTGCTTCTTCTCCTTGTTTCTTTATTCGGATTTGAGACTCAATTCCACGAGCTTTCCGCTCTAAAAACATAATTTCAGTCTTGGAAACTACATGTCTACGAATCATACCTTGATAAAGATATGTCATCAACAAATCAATCTCTTGAAGAATTTTAGGAGGAAAAAGACTTTGACGTATCTTGTTATAAATTTCAATATCTTGTTTCTTTATATATTGAAGATATTGTAAAGCATCAGGTGCCAGCAACACATTGATCAATTGATCGATCTTTTCTGCTAAAGTAGGTATTTTCTGCTTAGCACGTTGCTCAGCTAATTTTTTTTGTTTTAAAATAGCTTGCATTTTCTGCATCCGTAAGCGTTTTAATTCAATATCTTCTTCATTGGACATGTATATCACTTTTAACTATATCGTTCTCATGAAAAAAAAAATGAACAAACTTGAAAAATTTTCCGAAATTATAAAAAATAATCAAGTTTATAACGTGTTTTTTTTATTATGCTGATTTCAACTGATTTACATCCTCTGAAAATTGATTATCCACTATCTAGAAATCTTCCAAAAAATTTTATAGATTCACCATATCAAGAAGAATTTCGTGCTTCTTCAAAAAAAATTCCTTTTCGAGAACAATATGCTAATGAAGCGCGCCCACATATCATTAAACATATTCATTATCAATATGGAAAGATAAAGCAACGTAGTGCAATATTATATTATTACAATCAAAAACCCATTAGATTAATATATACAAAGTCAAAAGACCCATTTGTAAATAAATTAATGAAAATTACGCCTCCAAAAGTAAAATTTCCCCCCAATACAGCCTCTTCTCCAATTGCAAGAAGTCTTCGTGAAATAGCTTTAAAATGGATTGTAGAGCAATTTTTTAACACTTTAGAATACTTGACTTTTGATGAACCTCGCTTAGAAGAAGTTAATCCTGATTGTTTACTCCTTCCAATGAAAGAAGCAAGCAAAATTTTATATGTTTCCAATAAAAAAGAATCCAATAAACATCCAAATTTAGCAGAAATTGAAAGTCAACGCGCTTTATTTGTTGAAATTAAAGCTTATCATCAATCTACAAAGGTAGGAGAAAAAGAAGTTCTCCAGACTTATAATTATTCTAATAAAGGAGGAAAAGCACTGTTAATTACCACTGGAGAATTGGATACCTTGGAATCTTTAGATTTTCTTAATCGCAATTCTATTAAAAATTCCAGTGATAATGAAACATATAGTGAAGAAATTTTTACAGATTTTGCTGCACAAATAAAAAAAAAAAATAAAAGCTACATTAAAGACATTGACATGTCTACTTCACAAGATTCATATGATACCCGGGGAATTTACATTTCGGCTCATAAAAAAATTCAAAAAATGTTCCGCTATACTAAATCGTGGCCAGAAAAAATTAATTATAAAATTTTGACCAGTCCTTTAGATATCTTAGAATTCTTGACTGCAGATTGCAAATTAGGTTTGGTTGAACCACAAGCATTTCATAAACTTCTTGAACAGAGAAATTTACAAAATTCAGCAGATTTATTTAACCAAATTCGATCTCGATATTTAGAAGAAATTATTATTGATCCAACTGTTCTTTATCCACGATTATAAATGTTTAAATGGAATTGAGTAATAAATAATGCCAAAACCAACTTTACAAGAACACTTTCCATTATCAGACAAACCAGGTTCAGATTATTCTGACGTGGATTATAATCACCTTAGGCACATAGCAGAATCATCTACAGCAGTTACAACTCAAGAATTTCGACAAATCCTTCAGAAACATCAAGAATTTATTAGAAATGGAGGTGGAGGAGGTCAATGGCAAACAATGAATATAAATGGAGTGATATTAGGAATATATCTTGGTAAAAAAGAAATCAAAGGACAAGCAGTTTTGAATAATAGAAAATTAGATCAACTAAAATTAGTAGGAATTTCATTACCTTATGCAAATTTAGTTGGTATTCTAGCAGAAGGAATGAATTGGCATAAAATTAATTTAAATCACAGTCTTATTACTGATTCGATGTTAAAAGATACTTGTTTTGATGATGCTACATGCATAGGAACAGATTTTTCTAGATCCGATTTACGAAATTGCTCATTTAAAAATGCAAACTTAAAATACGCAGATTTTGAAAATTGCAATCTAATGGGTGCTGATTTTACCAATGCAAATCTCAAACATGCACGATTTCCAGGTGCTAATCTTGTAAATGTTATTTATTGAGGAATATTTAATTAAAAATGTATATCATAGGGGTATTACCCATTTTAGAGAGTATGTTACTTTTTTTCAATGGAATCATATATTTTGGTAATTGTATCATAAAATTGGTTAAAAATTGGTTTAAAATTGGTTAAAAATTGATTATTAAACAGAATTTCAAGAAAAGTATAATATATCTCATTATTTTTCTTGTAAATAAAAATTATTCAAGTTTTGCTTATTTCAGCGAAGGAAAGAATATTTGTGCCTTAACAATAATCTACAATCTACAATAATAAAAAAAAAACAAAAAGAAAAAAAATTATTTGAAAAAATAAAAGTGTAGATTAGTTAAATCTATACCTTTCACTACAAAAAAATCATGAGAACTATTATTATTTTATACCATAGCTGCTTTCTTCTTTTTCTTCAAAATTACGATTACAGCAATCACAATCCCAATTAAAATAACTCCTCCAACAATGCTTGATCCACTCGAATTCTCTGAACTTTCATCACTTGAGTCATCTGTAGAACTTGATAAAGTGTCATCTGAAGATCCAGTTTCTGGAACATCATATTTGAGATGTGGAGGATTAGAAAACGAACCTAAATATTGATTCTCCTTGGCTTGAATTGTAATCCAAGATCCATCTACAGTGATATCTGGCGAAAATACCAAAGTAATCTCAGATTCATCCAAATAATCAGATAAATTCAATGAAATTTCATCCGTAGATCCAGTAATTATTATATCTGTTAGATTTCCTGTATTACTACTGTAAATTGATATTGCATTTATATCATTATTCACAGTTGAAATCTGTAATTCTTCCCAATTTGCACCAATTATTACAGAAACGTGCACAGTCCAAGTTGCATCTCCGAATGCTACACAAGAACTTGAATACATAAGAGAATTGGCATCATCTGGAATTGATCCTAAATCGAAAGAAATTAAAGACATACAAATCCCTTTAATTCCATCTCCTACATCTAGTGATTCGGCACCACCAAAATTATTATTGGGTTCAGCCAAAGCACCAGATAAAGATAAATAGGTATCTTTTAAAGGTGCAATTTCGTTCACTCCAGGCGTCCAATCAGCTTGCACTGTTGAAATATTCAAAAAAATCAACATTGTAAAAATTAAAAAATTCCATAAAATTAATTGTCTTTTCATAAGTAAACACACATCCTAACTTTATCGAAATAAAGTTACTTACAATTATTGCCAGCATATTTAAGAACAATGGTAGTGAAGGAAATTTACCTGAAATAGAAATAAAATTTTATAAAAAAAAAAATGATTAAGATTTTTGTTTCACAAGTGTCGATTAGTCTATATCTTTTATTCTCATCTGCTTTCGACTATACTGAAAAATTACAAAAATAATTGGAATTAAAATAGTCACAAATAGAGACTCAAAAGGATAACTTGGTAAATTCAATTTAAAATTGGTTTTTGTTGTATCGATAATAGTAATATTCAAATGTTGATAATCCCCATAAATTTCTTCATCACCAAATTTCATTATTCTACGAACACGGATTAAATAATCACCCTCTTTATTTAAAGTAAAATTATACTGATAATTGGGAAGATCTGAGCCAAATTCATAATTATAACGAGATGTTGAATTGCTAAATTCAGTAAATGACTCATTTTCATAGAATATTTCCATTTGATAGCCTGTTTGAAACTTGTAATTATCTACATTTATTTTTACTCCTAGTGGAAATGTGTAAGTTTGGTTAGTAAAATAATTGAAATCAAACCAAACATCATTTTCATTCTCAGTAAATTCCTGGATACTAAAATTAATACTACAATCTGTTGTTTCTGACAAAGATTTCGCAAAAATCTGAAGAGCTAATTTATTATTTCGTAATGCGATCTCTTCTGAATAAAGAAAATCTTTTAATACATTATTATTAAGATCTTGAACTAAATATTCAAGATACATTCCTTGCAAGCAATTACTCACAATAACATTACTTAAAGTAATATTGTGATTACGAATTAATAATAAACCCAGTGAAGAATTATCTATTACAAGGTTTTTGATTACAACATTATAGCAATTAAAAATTAAAAGTTGGCAATATGCTTTTTCATTACCATCAATTATCAATGGATGAGATGGTGAATTATTTAGATTCACAAAAAAACCCATAGGCCGACTGTTGACAGTATTTCCTTCAAAAATGTTCTCGAAAGGATTAGACTTGTCTACAATGAAACCACAATTTTCTAGTTCATTGTCAGTATAGGTACATGAACCATTTTTTGACTGTATTCCTATGTCACAATTATCAACTACATTTTTCTCAACGATTGTGTCATCAAAAGATGAGTACCTCGTCAATATTCCTATTCCACCATAAAATTCATTATATAAAACCGATCCTCTTTCTACAATTAAAATTTTATTTTTAGGCATAACACGACATTCGCTAAGCGAATTCTGAGAAATGAGCACATTTCGACCAACAGTCATAATCCCTAAACCACAGAATTCAATTTGATTATTTTCAATAGTTTTTGAATATAAATAGCCATTATAAGTTTTAATTTTAATTCCATAATTAAAATGGGAAATATAACAATTCCTAATTATAAATGAAGCATTATCGTCCATGATAAATATTCCAATTGAATTTTTTGGATAGGGTAAATCAGTGTCGATTATAAAATCATTCCCTATTATTTCTAGATTTTCAATAATATAAGGGTCGTTGTTACTACCAGAGCCTGTAATAAAATCATATTTACTCCAATCTTGAGGTGAATGAATATTTATTGGTTCAATAGGTGTTAAAACTGTTCCTTTTTGAATTTTTGTGTTCAATTTTCCGATATTTTCTGAATTATAAAAGAGATCTACAGATCCATTGGTGACAGATGCAAATTGTTCATTATTGTAACCAACCGTACTAAATTCAGCAAAAATAATAAAAAAAACAATCAAAATAAAGAAAATCTTAAAATTTGAAGTTTTTTTTAGAAAGAAATATTTAATCCTTTTTCGTTGTAATTTAAACATCATTTTTCTCTCACATTTTTGTTAACAAGATTCCTTAAAAAGATTTTCGATCTATTTATATTAACACAAACTAATCGGCACTAATTGGCTCTTATTCGCACAAAAATGAATTTGAGATTGAAACAGATCTAACCTTTTAAAACATATTCGCACAAAAGAAATAGTGTCAGTGAAACTATCTGCAGTCTTTTACAGTAAGAAAAAGAAAAAAAAAAAGAAAAAGAAAAAGAAAAATAAAATTAAAAATAAAAAAAGAATCATTATTTTACAACTAAAATAATAATTTATGGCGCGAATTAGTTTATCATCTACCTTGTATAGGAGTTCCGCAACTTTCACAAAATTTTCCGCTTTTGGGTAATTTTGCACCACAATAGTTACAATAAGTTCTATTTCCAGGAGTGGTTTTGATGGGAACACCTAAAGATCGTCCTTCTTTCTTTTTACCACAATTCGGACAATATACTGCATCGGGTTCCATCTTTGTTCCACATTGGCTACATTTTATGATGCTACTTTTCGCATTTAGATCAATAGACGTTCCACTTGTCTCATTTGAGGTTTTCGTTGATAATGTTGATGATAACGTTGATGCAGCAGTGCCAGGTTTCTTTAATTTATCTTTATTGGCTTTCTGCTTTCGTCGAGCTATAATCGTTATAGTCAAAAAGCCACCTGCAATAATTAAAATCCAAATTAATGTAGGCCGAGCATTTGCCCATTGTTCTTCGACAGATACAGGATTACTCGAAGTATCATATGTTACATCAAAAGTAATATCTACATATTCATCTGCATTGAATAAAGGATCAGCATAAACAAAAAAATACCATGTACCACTTGTAGGAACTACAATATTATGTTGTGAAATAGAAGTTACTCCATATTCATAATATAGTGCGGATGAAAAATCTGGAACATCTGCCATGAAAATATTCAAAAATACATTCACATTTGCTACTGAGCCTTCATGGGAGTTATAAACCACGATATAATAATCTTGATAACCATCAGGAATGTTTAATGTCCCACTTGAACCAAGTGAATCTACATCTACGTCATATGTCGAATAACTGTTATAGTAATACCAATCATAGAAATTATTTCCATCCATGATTAGAAAATCAATAGGGATATCACTTGAATATTGATATGTAATTTGCGAACCAGGATTTAAAAAGATCTGATAGTATTCAAAATCATTATAATTCAAAACAGGTGTGAAAGAAAATTGCAAATTCTGATCAATTACAGGAAATTCATCAAATGGATGGTCTGCAATTATAAAACTAATCGGTCCAGGAGAAGACTGAATTGAAAAATCAATACTATCTCCACTTGAAATTTTCTCATATTCATACCAATACTCATTCACATAAAGTGTTTCGGTAGATCGATAATTTATTTCTCCAGTTGAACCAGAACTAAATGGATATGCGATTGCGATGCCAAAAAGGGGGAGAAAAATCAATAAGAACATAATTAAAAATATAGTCCCACTTACCCAATATGCTGGCGCATAATACCATGGACGGTAATAATATCCATACCACCAATGGCGTCGATAATACCATGGTCGATAATAATATCCATAGTAATATCGATGTGGATAATAATAACTATGAGAATATGGGCCCCGTCGACTTCTACTTGAATATGTTCGACTTGCCCCTGTTCGGCCGAAAGGTCTTCCACCTGAAGAACGGGGTGAGAATGAAGAACTACCACGAAAATGGCTTGATCTAGAAAAACTACTTGATCGAAAGCCGCCTGAAAATCCTCGTGATCCACCTCCGTGAAATCCACCACCGTGAAATCCGCCGCCGCCACCAAAGCCGCCGCCACCACGGGGCATATTACTTACCTCCTGCTCCACTTACCGCTGGTTTTGCGGTATTAATATCAGTATCAATTGATTGACGGAACACATTATCCCGGAATAAAGCTAAAATGACAAAAATTATCGCTAAAATCGATAATATCAAGCCCAATATATTCACAGAAATACTTCCAGCAACTGCCATGACGCCCATTCCAATTGCGAGAATTATCCATTCAATAATTAGCGCCCCAATCATTATAAATGGTAGAATTACTCTAACAAGTTGATTAGTCCGAAAATGTTGGAAATCAGAAAAACTCGCGTAAATTATGGAAAAAAATCCCAAAATCCCCGCAATCAGCGTAATTATACTCCAAATGATAACAACAATCCAAAATCCATATCTTCCTGCAACATCTAAATAAGAGATATAATAATTAGCTCCATGTGCGTCAAGTAAGAAAAAGTGTAATACTCGATCATTTGCTACATTTTGAGGAATTCCATTAAAGAATCCAACTACACCAATCAAAGGAAGAACAAATCCCAAAATTAAAGCAAAGGTTGCACAAACACTCGCAAACCAGAATTCTGCATTTTTTGGGTTCTCAACTGGGATCAACCCTATTTCATCAATATTTTCATCAGGGATATAGCTCCAAACATCTTGGATTGTAACTACCCCCAACAACTTATCGTTTTCTATCACAGGAACTACATTTACATGTAGGTCACGCATCCGTTCGAAAGCATCGATGACATTAGTTTCTGTTGTAACAGGCTCTATTGTATACATAGCCGAAGTGACTTTTACAGTTGTTGGATCTTTACCATCTGCTACTACATTTTGCACAATATCAAAATCTGCAATTACTCCCAATACTTTTTTTGTTTCTTTATCAATTACCACTAAATCAGGAATTGCCAATTCTTTCATTTTTTGTGCTGCTTGAACGATAGTAGCATCCGAATTAATAATGCTATATTCATCATCGATTACTAGATCCTTCACAAAATAATCTGGCTTCTTTTTCGTCATATTAATCACAAATCACCTTGTAAAAAAATTTTTATATTTCTTTATTTTTTCAAGATTTCTTGATACTAAATATTATCAAAAAATCAAAAAAATCTTCTACGTAATATTTTGCACTCTCTTACAGTTTAAAGCTTTTGTCTCTTTTAAATAGTAATTGACTTAAAGTTATATTACAAAATATTTTTTTTTATTTTTATGATGACATTATACTATATCGTGTGAATTAGTGCGAATTAGTTTGAAGAAATATTTTACTCCATTTTCCTGATTAACTTATTCGCACTGTAATTTTGAGTATATTTTAAAATATGACTTTTTCCTACAATTAAATACATCTTAAGCAAGTCATGGAGTGATTTAAAGAGTTCTGATGTTATTATTAAAAATTATTGCCAAAAATAGAAACTTATTCGCACTGTAATTTTGAGACTAAGGATGAAATTGTGAACAAAATTCTTTCAAATTTTGAAGTTAATTTGATTCATTTATTTATTTATTTTATCAAGATACCAATTTTATACTCGAAAAAATTAAATAATTCGAGTTTCTTATATATCCTTAGAAAATGGGAATTACACTTCTGAAAGAACAAGTTGTAAAAATTGGGTCGAAGGGAGAAATTTTCCCCCCTAAAGAGATTCGAGAATTATTAGGTTTCACTTCCAACCAATCGGTGATATTGAGCGTGGTGAACGACAAACTGGTAATTCGAAAAGTATTCTCTTATCAGGATATCCTAGATCGCCCCGCAAAAGTTAAAATTAGCAAACAAGCATGGAAACAACTGAAAGTAGATTTTAGCGAGGAAATAAATCAATGAATATTTTGTTAGATACATCTTTTTTATTACCATTCATTCAAGTTGAACCCTCGAATATTTCGGGGAAGAAACTCAAGATGATTTTGAACAAACAAGAACACACATATGCATATTGTGAATTATCCATCTTTGAATTAGTTGCAAAAGGGATGAAAATTTGTCATAATTCAGAATTGACTATTAATGAGATTCGTGCAGGGATAGATACATTGGTTTATCGTAGCCCATTGCAATCAATCAATTGGAAATCCCATCCAAATCTATTTGAGATTGCTTACACGATAAGAAACGAACATAATGATACACTCGATTGTCTCATCTTTACGACTGCATTATATTTTTCGGATTGTTTTGCTACCGCAGATAATACTTTATTGAAAAATATTAAAAATAACGAAGTTTTGGCTAAACAAATAATTTCAACTAATCCTCGTTTTTATCTTTGGCTTGATGACCTTAAGAAGCCCCCGATATTATTGTCTAAATTATTAGAAACAGAATGAGTCTTTCAGGTTTAAAAAAAGGATGTCAGTATAGAGATGATACCATTAATACGGTTAAATGATATGCTACAGAACAAATCAACATGATTTTTAACGAATGGACTTCAATTGATTCTATTTATTATATAAAATTCAAAAATAGACATGAATATGAAGAAAAAATGAAGAAAATTGAAGAAAAATGAAGAAAATTGAAGAAAAATGAAGAAAATCGAAGAAAAATGAAGAAAATTGAAGAAAAATGAAGAAAAAAACTTATTCGCACTAAAGGTTAAAGAAAAATACAGATTTTTACCCCTTTTTTGCTTTAAACCTTGTATGAATCTACCCATTGAGAATATTTTCTAACCAAAATGATCAGAATCAATATAAACAGTACGATATCAATCCAACTTACTACTTGATAGACTATACTTAACGGTTCAATTTGCATATAATGTTTAAATAATGCTGCGGCACTAGCAGTTGGAATGATAAAAGTCAAAGGTTGTAACCAATTAGGAAGACTTGAAACAGAATAATAAATTGGTGGTAAATATCCAAAAAGTAATGCAAGAATTTCAGGGAGAGAATCTACTCGTTTAATACTTTTAATTGAAGTACCTATGAAGAACCCAATAAGAATAAATGCAATCCATAATGCAACACCACATATTAAAACAATAAACAAATTTATAAGCGTAATTTTTTTTAAAATAACTAATAATCCAAAAGAAATAAGTACATTTGGAAGAGACAATATAAATGACCCCATTGCAAATCCCATGATATATGTAAATTGCGAAATACCTGATGCTACATAAATATCTTGCAATTTAAACCAATGTTTATTTAAGTAAATCGACCCAGCCACGCTAATTCCGTTAAAAGTAAATGTTACTACAATAACACCTGGAAGAGAACTAATCAACCCATTTATCCCTAAAAAAATATATGCAAAGAATACAGGTAAAAATACAGAATACATCCGAATCACGAAAATAAGCGGATCTTTCAAAGAAGGCAAGATATCATATAATCCAATATAAAAAGCATCTCGAAACCTAATTGTCATGATTTGCCCCCACCATTTGAATAAATGCTTCTTCTAACGTAGATTGCCTAATTTGAATAAAACGCTTTTCTTTTATTGCATGTGATATAATATCTATCATTTCTTCTTGAGAATCTGCAATTATAGTTAATGGTTCACTTTCTATATCATTCATTTTTGGGCTTAACGTAATTTTTGTTTTCTCATGTGATTGTGCTTTAGCTTCTGCAGGGGTTCCTGAAAAAATTATCTCCCCTTTTTCTAAAACCAATAAATTATCTGCTAAAAAGTCGGCTTCATCCATGTAATGAGTTGTTATGAATATTGTAATCCCACTAGATGCGAGTTGCTTAATCATCCTCCAAATTTCACGTCTACCAACTGGATCAATCCCAACTGTTGGTTCGTCAAGAAATAACAATTCTACATCAGTCGTTAATACCATTGCTAACATAACCCGTTGCATATTACCACCAGATAGTTCTGCAACGATCTGATTTTTATATTCTTCCAGATTCAATTGCTTAATTAATTTAAGGGTTTTTTTCTTTGCTTCTTGACGCTTCATCCCCCGGATATTAGCGATATAAAAAATATTATCATATACAGAAAGTTGCATGTTAGGTTTT
This sequence comes from Candidatus Harpocratesius sp., assembly GCF_054039255.1. Classification (NCBI taxonomy): domain Archaea; kingdom Promethearchaeati; phylum Promethearchaeota; class Promethearchaeia; order Promethearchaeales; family Promethearchaeaceae; genus Candidatus Harpocratesius; species Candidatus Harpocratesius sp. Next base: position 2,545 of record NZ_JBPLBG010000074.1, on the reverse strand, counting down.
GCTCCTTGTGGAACAACCCCAATTTTTCCTCGAATTTTTTCAGGTTCTTTAAGACTATCAATTCCAAAAATTCTGATAGTTCCTGAAGTAGGTTTAAGCTGTGTCCCTAATATTCTTAGTAATGTAGTTTTTCCTGCCCCATTCTTTCCTAATAAGCATAAAATCACCCCTTTTTTTATAGAAAAGGACAATCCACCTAATACTTCTTTTTCTGAATTATATTTATGATGTATATCTCGGACTTCTATTAAATTAGACATTATTTTCCCATCTACTTAGTAATATTCACTAATATCAATTTGGATGTAATATTCTGAATAATCAAGCCATTAAAATCAACATAATTCAATGAATTGAATAATTCATGATCAATAAAATATTGTAATTTCTTGAGTTATTTAGTTATTTTTCTTTTTAGAATTTTCTTCTCTAATTAGACGACATTTTTCAAAGAAAGCAGGAAAAATTAAAATTTTTAAATAAATTAGAAAGTTAATGAATTACATATATAATATTTTATCTAATAAATTTGTTAGTTAATTCATTTCAAACTCTTAGTAAATATGCTTATCCTTGGCAAATAAAAAATGGTAATACTAAATAAATACGATGAATTAATGCACCGCATCTCGTATATCTTAATAAATTTCTTCATCATAAGCATACACTACAATTAGAAGAATCTATTTCAATTTCAATCAATTAGTTTCTGAATAAATTGTTCTGAAGTGTAAATTGTAATACTTGGAATCCACTGAAAATGTTTTGAATTATTCGTAATAAGATCTAATTTTAATGCTTCACATTCAGTACCTATCATGAAATCTCGAAAATGATGTTTAAAAGGTAGAGTAGATTTATTTTTTTTTACGAATTTTAATAATTTCGGAATATTTTTTGAGTTCCACTCAATGGAAATAGCATTGAATTTAGAAATATCATTTTGAAAATCTTCCCAGGTAAATCCGCGCAAAATGTAATAATATCCCGTTTCAATTTGAACTATAGTAGGTAAATAGATATCAAATTCAGAGTTGTGAATGGTTAAATACGCAATAAAATCGCGATGACGAAAAATATTTGTATCGAGAGCTATTCTATTTTGATGTGGTGTGTGTTTCAATTTAAATTCTCCAAAGGTAAATCATCTAATCATCTATAATATATTCATCGAAATCCTCATTATTCGACAATAATTTTAAATCTAAAGCTTTTCGCTCAGGATCTTGCTTCCAAAGTTGTGTTAATGATTGATTTAATATTTTTTGGACTTCTTTACTACTAGTTTTTTTTTCGAGATTTGACGATTTTTGAAAAAGAAATTTCTCATAAATTTCAAGAGCTTTTTTAATGATTTCACCTTGTGGTAAATCCAATAAAGCGGATAATTTTTATAGACGTAGACGGGTCTGTAAATTAACCGCCACAGTTGAACGAGCAAGCATATAGTAAATAAAATAAATTATGTATAAAAATCTATTTACATGTTTACATGAAATTATGTAAAAATCAAAAATCCCCAAAACTTATCCACAGTCTGAAATGACTATTACAAGAATGTGTAAAAGAAAATGTGAAGATTTCAAAGTTGAAAATATGACCCTCTGCCTGAAAAAAAAAACAATCTAACAGAATCATTCCTAATTTGGAAGATATAATAACTAAATGAATGATTAAGGTAAATAACTAAACGAATGGCTAAGGTAAATAACTAAATCAATCCCTAAACTTAAATTAAATAAAAAGGCGAGTTCGGCAACTGCTTTTTATTCTTCAGCAAGATCTCAGTCAAAACCTCATCGCCTGAACCTGCATGTAACTGAAGATATTCAATAGTTGAAGGATTTGCTGCCCTAATCAACCAAGCACGATGAAGCTCAGTAAAGCCATGCGGAAATCGGCGATCATCCAGAACAGCATCGGGGTTATTTTTGAGAGTCACATAAGCTACTGCCAAATCGGGAACAGTAGGCGTGAAAAGGGGCACAAAATAGGGCTCTCGCTCCTTGCACATCTGCTCGTAGGTAAAAAAAGGAGTAGTCTCCATATATAAGTCGACATCGTCGAGATAAGGAATTTGATTTTTGATATACTTATCATCAATAATAAAAATACCGAAAAAGCCATTGCCTGCACGAAAAACCTTCAAAAACGTATCCCGATTAAAAGGCTCAGGATTATAATTCCAACTCTTTAAATACTCCTCATCTTGATTCATTTTTGTTTGCCTAGATCTCTGAAATGAATTCAGAGGAATACCCTTCCTATCGTAAAGTGGTATCGGATATTCGGAATTTATTCGACGAGATACCGCATAAAACAACCAGTAGGTCTCATACGGAAGACCATCCTCATCTACCGGTACGATATCAGGCCCAGGTAAAGGGATTGTAAACTTTGTTCCAATCTTTGTACATCTATATTTACGGAGATCAACACCCATACGCCAATAATAATCAGAAATCCGAAAAAAATATCCAAATTCATCGTTCCATGGACAGGGTACATCTAAATATTCATCACTAAGAATAACTGGAACTGGAAA
>NZ_JBPLBG010000073.1:0-13252 GCF_054039255.1 Candidatus Harpocratesius sp. | reverse complement strand
AAAAGTTCAAATCACCATTAGGGAAAATCGATGCGGTCAAAATTGGGATATTGGGAGCAAAAGGGAGTCAAATAATGGAGTAAAGGCAAAAAACTTAAATTAGATTAATCTTAAAATACACTCAATTTAACTATTTTATAAAAATACACAAATTATCATATTTAGGTGAATTTATTGGGAATAAATAAAAAAATTACCGACAATATTTCCCTAGTTGGCTCAGAACAACTATCTGGAAGTGGAGATTGTCATGTTTATGCTATTCATTATAAGCCTGGTAAAGTTTGCTTGATTGATGCTGGAGTTGATTCGGGGAAAAAAATCTATCAAAACATAAATACTATCTTTGGTATCAAAGCAAAAATTACCCACTTGATTTTAACACACTGTCATATTGATCATATTGGTGCAGCCCATCAATTTAAGGCCCAATTTCCTAATATGGAGATTATTGCGCACAGTTGGGATACTCCAGCAATTGAAGGTGTTGCAGGAACTGAAAAACTAACTGCTGCCAGCTGGTATGGCATAAATTATAAGCCTGTAAAGGTTGATCAATCAATTAAAGATGATGAATATATACTCCGATTAAATGGGCTTGAGTTAAAATTAATTCATACTCCAGGACACACACCAGGTTCTATCAGTGTGATTTATGTTCATCCCAAATTTGGAACTATTTTATTCGGACAAGACATTCACGGACCGTTCATGGAAGAGTTTAATTCAAATGTCGAAGATTGGCGAAAATCAATGAAGTATCTGCTTTCATTTGAGCCCGATATACTTTGTGAAGGACATTATGGTATAATTAAAGGAAAAAGCTCAGTTCGAAAATTTATTGAATCTCACTTGCGACAGCATTAAACTTTAATGGCTGGATTCATCGACACCACCAATCTATTAGCAGAATTCAACGAAAAAATATCAGAAGATCAGAAAAATAAAAAAAAATAAGACATAGATTGAGTGAAGGAAGGTTTTTTAATTTTTAACCACTTTCTTTTTGATATCAGTAAGCTCTTGTGCTTCTCTAAAAGCGTCGTCGTAAACCTTTACTTTAAACTTATTGTGAAGTGGTGATAGTTTAGCACCAAAAGCAACCATTTTATAATATCCTCGAGCCAAACCTTTTACGCCTGTAACCATATCAGTGGCAACGTCTAATTCACTAAGTGTATTATCACAGAATCCACCAAATAACCCGTCAATAAAGGCATATACGTATTCCATACCGAACATTCCTATTACAAATAAAATTACTGCATTAATAATGTTGTATTCTCCACCAAACATTACATCAATTACCAAAAAGATTACACCTCTAAGAATGAGATAATTTACAGCCGCAGAAAGCAGAGGGGCAATATATGCCTGCCAAACGTTCCAATCCCATTTATGAATTTTAGTTCGAATCAAAACTAACACTAAAACATTTTTAATGGAAAGGGAGATTATATATGCGATGATTACTGCTTCCATTACATGCATCTCTGCCAAAAGTACGAATGTAAGAATTGCACGAATAAATTGCTCCACAATCCATGCAATTCCTGCATAAATTGGTTTATTAGCTGCTGCAAATTCGTAATCTGCCTGCCAAGAAGTGGGTCCAAGTGCTTGAAACAACATTAAAAGAGGAATTAATGATGCTGCCCGAGCCCAGTTAGGTCCACTAGCACCTAATATAAAAGGTCCTCCAATTGCTAAGAATGTTGAGACTAAATAAAATGTCCACAAACTTCCCCATTTAGTTCCTGAAAAAGATGTATAATTATGAAGATTAGTCTTCTTGTATTCATATGCTTCTGTTAAACCTCCCAACATTGAAGTCATTAATAAAGATATCGCTTGAGGAATAGTAGAAACAGTATATGCTAATTCAAAATAGCCTTGTTCGGCGCTACTATTGGGTAAATAAATACCTACTAGAAACACTTGTAAAAGCCAACCTAATGGTACCCACATTTGACCCAGTACCATTTTTCCGCCGAATTTGAATGTCTCTACAAATTCAGATTTGGTGAAATCTGCTGTAAAAATGGGAAGTAGTGGTAATTTTAGACTTTTATACATTTTCAAGGTAATTCCGAATAATACCCAATCACCCAGCAGTTGTCCAACCAGCATACCGATTCCTGCGCCAAATGCAGGACCATACATAATATTATTCGCAAAAATGGCTTTGAAAATGGGAACAGTCGCGATTTGAAGTGCTAATCGTAGAACAAATACTTGGAGGGCAAATGAAATCATGCTGAAATCTGTTCGTTGATATGCTTGGAAAAAATATTGAAAGACTAAAAATATCCCTGGAAATTGAATAAGAGAATGCACAACGAACATCCAAGATAAATATGAAAAGTTTGTGTGAGGAAAAATAAAAGATCCTATGAAGGCTACAAAAAACACTTGTGCAACTCCTGAAAGAATTTCCCACCATATGAAAAGTTGTACATAATGATATGCTTTTTCAGGTCTTTCAATTCTGTGCTGGGCAAAAAACTTTGTTATCGCGAAATTAAAACCCATATCAAAAACTAACCAGATGGCTTCAAAGAAATGAAGTGTGTAAGAATACCATCCACTCGATTGCGGATATGGATTTAAATATACAGGCATAACGAAGGATGTTACGATCAATTGCGGGATTAAAAGTAAAACCATAACGAAGAAAAGTTTAAAGAAACCTGCAATTTGTCGATGCATACCCACAACTTCCCACTTGTCATTTTTATCAACAAATATTTCATCTGCAGAGATTTCATCTGCTGAGATCTCATTTGTTACATTCTCTTCCTTCTCTTTTTTGCTAACTATTATGTCATCACTGATAAATATTTCCCGATGCTCCTTTTTATTTTTTCTAACATAATAATATACCACGATGGAACCTACACCTATAACCAACACTACAATTCCTAAAATAAGTCTGGCTTGGAAGTGTGGTACAGGACTACCTAACCAATCTCCATATAGTGGAATATTGGGATAATTTACTGTACTTTGAGCTGTTGAATACATGAGATAATTGAAATAAAGCCAAACCATGAAGTGTTGGTTGGAATTAGTATCATCGAATTCGTTTTGGAACCATCCCGTAAACACATACACATTCAAATGATTATTACTTCCCAAAGATCTTCCCGCAATTAGTGGGTAGTTAGTTTTAGTAAAATGTGCATCCGTCCATTGCATTCTTACGATAGTTTTAACTTCTGGGGTTAGATTTGTCATGAGCGTAAAATAGAAGGTTTCCGGAGCGGTATTCCATACAATTGACGAGATAAAAGGTAATGTACTGTTTTTATATTCGTCAGAAACTAATGAAAGCCCTTTTTTATCATTTATTTCATCAGGTTCATTAATATATCCTGAATTATTTGAAAATGAATTTGATGTTGAGATTTCTAAATCCACTAAAAGACTTGAATCTGAAGATAGTTGAGGTCCCATAATCACCATTATTCCATGATCTGTTTGCGATCCCCATGAAACTAATGCAGAACGTGCACTTACATTTAAAAGTACATCATTTATTACAACTACATTATATTCATCCAGGTTTGAAAGATCAACATCCGATGGATTTTGAACAGTAACATGCATATTATCTGAATCAAGTATTAAGGCTTCGGCAACATGTTCATTTTCTTCTCCTAAATAAAGTAATTCTGTTGGACTCGAGGTTTGTGCAGTAACAAACGGAAGAAAAAGACCCATCCCCCCTAAACTAAGAAATAATATCAAGATTAAAAGAGAAACGTTTTTTTTTATTGAATTCATACTTTTCACCAGAAAATTAACATCAACTTAAAAAAAATTTGAAACCTCAAATTTAAAAAATGAATGTTTAATTTCGATAGTTGTATTTTCATTGGTCAAGAAAGTATAAAAAAATAACAGAGATCCAGAGATCACGAGTGAAAAACGAAAAAAAAATGTAAATTTTATTGCAATTTCACTGCATGAACTGATATCCAATCTTCTCGTAAATTTTCACATGGTGTGCGAATAAGTTTTCTATACACGATATTTCTCAATTTTTGCTTGTATTTCAGGATTTACAGATGTCGAAAAATCTACCCAAGAATTTTTTAAAGAACTGCTTTGAACATGTATGAAATTCTCATTATTTTGGGAATCGGAATATCTAATTGTTAATTGTGCTGCAAAAATCAATTCATCATGAGTATTTGGCGATTGCACTAATGTGGTTGGACCTTGAACATCCTTAACCATTAAAATTACATCATTTTCCTTAGCCCATAGTTCCAATAGTTTATTTTCTTGTTCATCCTTTCCAACAATTATTTTGACACCATTGTATCGAAAATGTCGTCCAATTTTCAAATACTTCATATCTTTCATGTGAGGGTCTGCTGTATGATCAAAATAATCCTTCAATTTTCGAGCAAAATTCTTATCTGTTAATCGACATCCGCCTCCAGCGCAGTACTGCGTTATCAATTCGTAATTCTTTCCTAATTCAACTTGGATATTTCGTCGTCGTCCATGAATTGCTAACAATTTTTCTCGATCGATGATGCCTTTTTTTTCCATTTCTGTTGGTGGAAGCAATTTTGCTGAAAGTGGGCGCAGTATCTTTCCATTGAGATTTGCATTTTGTTCGATAGTTTTTAATGCATGGAGCATTTGTGACTTGGGGCGTTGTCCTAGTACTTCTCCAGTAATAATAAAATCTGCCCCAATTTCATTCATATATTCTGTCGCCTTTTTAAGAATGTGAATTCTGCAATCAATGCATGGGTTCATATTCTTTCCATAACCAAATTTTGGATTTTTAATTATTTCGAGATAATCATCACCTTTAGAAATGGTTTTAATCGGAATATTTAATTTAGAAGCAAAATACACTGCTCCGCATTGATTGTACTTACTATTTGAAGAACATGTACAAAAAGGAGAATGAAAATTTAATGCAACTACATCAATACCTTGGTCAATTACTAATTTTGCAGCAATAGCGCTATCAAGTCCGCCAGAAATAAGTGCTACTGCTTTATAATTCCGAGATTTTGATTCATTAATCAAATTATCCGCATTTATCTTATTTTTATTATTCATTTGAACTTGTTCCAATTTAAGTTCATTCTGCATAAGTAATCAATGAAAAAAATTTAAGATATTTTTTGGTGTTTGGGGTTATGAAAAATAAATAATAATTTTTGCAAACTAATTTACACATGATGACTTTCATCCTATAGTTATAGTTGTAGTTATAGTTGTAGTTATAGTTATAGTTGTAGTTATAGTTCTAGTTATATAAGCAAATACAAAGAATTTTAAGAAGCAGTTATAACAATTATTAGTCGTATAGAAAAAAACTTGGAGTTATGATAGAACTATGGATCATTTAAAATCAGCTGCTTCGAAAATTACCTCTTTAGAAATTCAAGGTGCCACCAATATTGCCATCTATGCAGTTAAAGAATTCATTGCATTTGCTCAACGACATAAGGATGAATCAAACGAAACTCTTTGGAAAGATCTTTTAACAGCAGAACAAATTTTTGCGCGATCTCGTAGCACAGAACCTGCCATGCGAAATGGTCTTTTATTCATTTTAGGCAAAATTAAGCATGATCAGCATCAAGGTATTGAGGTTAATCTTGCAAAAATGGTTGAAATATATGGAAATGAATATATCAGCATTTTAAAAGCATCTAAAAGCCAAATTGCCAAATATGGTGCAAGATTAATTCCTGAAAAATCTTCGGAACCATTTGTTGTTCAAACTCATTGTCATAGCAGCATTGTAGAAGCAATTTTTGTAGAAGCAAAGAAGCAAGGACGACATTTTAAGGTGATTTCCACTGAAACACGCCCATTTTATCAAGGAAGAATTACAGCAAAAAAGCTGATGGACCATGGAATTGAAGTTATTCAAGTTGTTGACAGTGCAATGCGTTGGGCTGCTCGAAATTTAGGAACAGATTTAATAATAATTGGGGCTGATGCAGTTACCAGTGAAGGAACTGTTTTAAATAAAATTGGCTCTCGTTTATTAGCATTAGTTGCCCATGAAGAACATATTCCCCTATATGTAGCGACTCCCCTATTGAAATATAACCCAGGAACTGCATTTGGTAATTTTGAAAAAATTGAAATGAGGGATACGGTTGAAATTTACAAGGATTGGGATGAAAAACCGGACCAACTAAAAATCCTAAATCCTGCTTTTGAAACGGTTAACCGTCTTTATATTTCAGGAGTTATTACTGAAGCGGGTATTTTTCCCAGCGGACAAGTTCATTCAAATTTCCGCCATGTCTATCCATTTTTACAGAATGCTTATCAGTCAATTGAGCATGAAGAGTTAGAATTTAAAATATAATAAAAAATTAAGATATATTGTTAAAAGTTGAAACAAACTAATAATAATTAAATAAAGATAACAAAATAGGAGAAAGAAAAATGTTAGAAGTAAAAAATTGGGAGTTTTTTCCAGAACGAATTACTCTTCCTGTTACTGATTGCAACCGTTATGAATATTACGGTTTTAAAGTGCCAGACCCTGCACTTATTGATGAACAAATGCGTAAGCGATTAGGACCATATTTGCTCGATCTTAAAACAACATTTGATTTTAATTACTATCGGCAAAATTACATTATAATGTATCTTTCGATAAGCCCAAAATTACGTGAAGGTTGGTCACTCCGTTATGGCCTTTATCGTGCGGCATTAGAAATTGCTGCAGAAGAATCTACTGGAACATGGGACCCTGATTTGAAAACTCTTCTTCCAGAAGAGATGGACGAAAATTCTAAAACCAATATGAAAAAACTAGAAGCAAAAATTATCGGATTAAACTTTTTTTCTGGTATGGCTGCAATTGCATTACCCATCGAAGGTTTTGAGCTTGGTAATATTCCTCAATTATTAAGCGTAATTATGGGTAATTATACCGGAATGACAAGTGTAGCATGGGGTGTGCGCTTAGAAGATTTGGATTTTCCAGATAAATATGCAAATAGTTTTATAGGTCCAACTCTCGGAAATGATGGAATTAAAGAAATTTTAGGAAATTGCATGACTGTAGGTACAATAGTCAAACCAAAGACAGGTTTAAGTGAAGAAGATTGGGCAAAAGCTGCACGCCGTTCATTTGAAGGTGGATTAGATGTAGTTAAAGATGATGAGAATCTTACCTCTCAAGATTACTGCACCTTTGAAAAACGCGCTCGGCTAGTATTGAATGAATGTCATCGAATTACCAATCTAACTGGACGTAATCTTGTCTACGTTGCTAATATTACTCATGGTGATATGGATGAAATGATTAGACGGGGAGAATTGATTCGATCACTCGGCGGAAACTGCCTCATGATTGATATTCTTGCCACCGGGATGGTTGGCGTTCAAACTATTCGGAAAAAATTTCCACACATGATTCTTCATGGTCATCGAGCAGGTCATGGTGCACAAACAATTTTCCCTGAGATTGTTGTTGACGGTCAACCCATGGATTTGCGCCATGGAGTTTCAATGAAAGTATGGACTTTGATTGCAAGGTTGGGTGGGATTGATCAATTTCACATTGGCGCACCATTGGGAAAAATGGAAGCATCTTCACATACTGTTTTGGAAAATTTGGAAGCTTGTGTAAGACCCTTGGGAAAAATTAAGCCTATGCGACCTATTTGTTCTGGAGGTTTAAAAGCAACTGTTTTGTGGGAGGTTGCACGTGTAATGAATCCTAATAGTGATGTTCCTAATCAAGATATTATTTGTCAAGCCGGAGGAGGAACTCATTCTCATCCTTTAGGAACATTTGGAGGCGCTAAATCTATGGTTCAAGCTCGTGATGCAATATTAAAGGGTAAATCCATTTTTGAAACAATTTCTTCTCATTTTGAGTCATTATTAGCATTTCGAAGATGGGATCGCGAGAAGTATGAAGAATGGATAAAAACTTTGACAGAAGAGAGTAAAATGGTTGTTGAACCTGACATGCGAGTATATATGAAAAATGGGGCATATTCCAAACCAGAACCTCCACATTTAAACATCAAAGAAGCGATTAAGAAGTTCCATGCACTGGCTGCTGATATACGAAAATGGAATCCTGAACTTGCACAAAAAATTTGGGACAATTAAATCAGCTTAATAGACAAATTAAAAATTTTTTCGAAATTTTCTTTTCCTTTAAATATAAATGGTCCAAAAATCCTTTATTAACCATTAAAATCATTAATAAAATCAGAATAAACATAAAAAATTTTTTGATAAAAATGAGTCATAAAATACCTAATATATCAAAAATACCAAAATTATCAAAAATGCCTTCAATATTTTGCCCTACTTGTGGTACTCAAGTTGATTTTGAATTGGTTCAAGATTTAGCAGAAGGAATTACTATTTACTGCCCCTCATGTGGAAATAAATTTGAATATGAACACTATAAACACCGATTTAATTCAACAAAACAAACATCATCAGGAAATATTTTATCATCATCATCATTTAGCTCCAAAAAGCAAGATCCAACTTCAAAATTGAAAATAAATTCAAAATCTTTATCATCAAAATCTTTATCATCAAAATCGTTATCATCAAAATCATTATCATTAAATAATAGATCTACTCCATCCCAAAAATCAACACTTAATACTACTCCTTCTTATGCAAATCGTATAATTTCTCCAATTACACAAAATCAAGTAAAAGAACTTCACAATACAAATGAATATCGTCAATTTCAGATACTACAAAAACGAATTCGAAAAGATTACAAAAATGCAAAAAAAACAAATAAAACAAGATATAAACAACCTCAAAAACAATCGAAATTCGAATATCGAAAAATTATTCGAGATTTAAGAACTAAATTTAGAAAAACTCGTGAAGAAAACAAACGCATTTACCAACTTTCTCTTTTAACACTAGTTGAAAGAAATCCAAACGAAATCGCTAAAATAAAACGTAATTATCGGCGCTTAAAAAGGAGAAATAGGCGCCAATTTTCTCGTGCTAAGTCAGAATATTCTAAATCTTATAAATTAATTGTGAAATCAAATAAAAAATTATATCAAACCACCAAAAAAGCTAACAAACAAAATTATAAACAAATTATAAATATGAATATAAATCAATGGAAGAAATATACTTTAACTTTAAATAGACACTTTTTGCAATATTGGAAATTTGAGCCTCAAATGGTAGTAAATAATGAATTCAGAATATTTAATCCTCAAATTTTTACACCTCCTGTTCCTGAAACATTTCAACCAGCTCAACTACGTTCTAATAATTCCGTTTTACCTATAATCCCTCCATCTTCTCCCCATTTGAGAACTAAAGTACAATCATTCAAGCCGAATTTATCCCAGTCAAAAAGTAGAATCCCCCATAAAAAGAAAGTTGCTAACTTTGATCCATATACAGGTAAGCCTTTAAAACATAGAAAACGTTTTGATCCTTTTACAGGAAAACCTTTGAATTCTTCAGAACAAACTGCATCATCATCAAGAATAGATGATGTAAATACAAGTGAAACAGTTATTCGACCTTCGAAATTTGTATCCTCTTCATCTCCAGATTCAGTTGGTAGTTCTAAACCAATAGAACCATCTAAGTTATCTAAACTCTCTGATTTATCTGAATTATCTGATTTGTCAGAGTCGTCAGAGTTGTCAGAGTTGTCAGAGTTGTCAGAATTGTCTGAATTATCTGAATTATCTGAGTTGTCTGGATTGTCCAAATTGTCTGATTTGTCTGAGCAGTCTCAATTATCAGATATATCAAAATTATCTAATAATTCTGAATCAGCTAAGTCTTCTAAACCTTCAAGTTCAACTGAACCTGTTATATCAAAAGAAGAAGAGCCTCAGTTTGATTTTAGTCAAGTCTATACTGTACTAGAACCCGATGTTAGAGAAGGTTTGCTGAATCTTTCTATATCTGAAGAAGACAGAAATATGATTGCCAAATCGTTTATTTATCTAAATTATTCTCAACAAAAAAAATACCTTGAAGAAATCGCTGCAGTTAATAACCCAAATTCTGAAACTCGAGAAGAATTAAAAAAAACAATTCAAAATTTGCCTATTCCTGATGACCAAAAGCATTTTCTTATTGATCAACTAAAATATCTTAATTTAGAAGAACAAGATAATTTTGTTTCAACACTGGAAAAAACCAAGTTAATAGATCCTTTAAAAGAAACCAATGAAAAAGTAAAAAAAGACCAGATTAGAGTAGAATCTAAAAGTTATTCTAATAAACAGGTGGATAAAGAATCCATCAATAAACCAGAAAATGATACTAACAATGAACCAGAAAATAAAAACGGCATTAAACCAAAAAATGAAACTAACAATGAACCAGAAAATAAAAACAGCATTAAACCAGATAAAGAAACCGGCAAAGACCTTCAAAAAGAAACTGAAGAATTATCCGATCTTGAGAAATTACAGCAAGAACGGGATCGTCTAATTGCATTAAAACAAGAAAAGATAAATCAAGTGGAAAAACAGCGCGAAATGCAAGTTCGAATAAAATTAGAAGAAGAGCGTTTAGCCAGAGTAAAAGAATTGAAAGAAAAATTAAAACAATCCAAGCAGTTAAAGGAAGATTCCATTTCTTCTCAAAAGAAACCCGCACAAAAGGAAAAGAAAAAATCAAGCAAAAAGAAGTTGCTTGAAAAATAACTTTTTGAAGAATAAGTATGATAGGAAGATCTTATTTTAACTAATAAATCCGCAAAACTTTTTTTTTTTCCTTCTTTAACACTCTTATTCTCATTTAAAGTGAATTCATATGGCTAGAAAAAAAAAAGTCGAGTTAAATCTTTTTCATCTTGATGTTAGCAAAATCTCTGCGATGAAAGAAAAACACATAGAACAAATCATGCAGTACTTGGAAGAAAATGTGCCTGATAGTAAAATTACAAAAGACGGTAATCTTGTAAAAATTGAAGTCCCAATCTCAATATCAAAAAAAGTTTTAAAACTGAGAATTAAGAAGTACATTTATCAAGCAGGGTTAAAAGATGAGTTTAAAATTGTAGCTTTACCAAAAGGCGAAACATCTGGTTTTAAAATTCTCTCTCGAGTTTAAGTGCGAATAAGTTTAAAAATTAAATCCAATTATCTTTTTTATCTTGAATTTCGATTTGCATTAATCTTTTTTTATATTTAATTGTAGATTAGTTTTTGATTTTCTTATATTAATATTTATGGAGAATGCTGTCTAAAAATGAGATTTCAGCTATTTCCTTTTAACAAACGTTTAATAATTTCTCAAAAATTCAATTTGGACTCCTTTCAATCAGTTATTTTAAGTTGGAAATATGCAAATGAACTCGAATTTTCAACGAATAAGCCTGGAAATATTAGTCCATGGCATTCAATCAATAATATTACTTTTCAAGATTATATAAATGTCAATAATGCAATTACTAAATATCTTTTATCCCGTTTGCCTTCACTCTCAACAGTTTATTTAGGAAGATTTATTTGGGAAATTGTTGATGTGATGATGAAGACGCCGCCTCATCAAAATCTGTTATTAGGAAATATTTTGCTGATTTCCCCTTTAATTCTTTCTGCTATTAGACTGAAACATAAAAACCCTACTAAAACTAAATTTAAGTTTAATTCTTTCTGGAATGAAGTAAAAAAAACAATTTTAAGGACCACAGAACAAGATACTATCTTAGTTGCTGAGGCAATTAAACATGCAAACCCTGGAGGATTAATTAAACCTGGAGGGAAAGAAGTTCCAGAAAGATTTAATATACTAAACCCAGAATTCTCTGCTTATGTAAAAAAACATAAAATACATTTGATTGATTTATTTCAAAAAAGCATGAATTATGATCTCATTAGTGGAGAATGGGTATCGGGTTATCATATTTGTCAATATTGGTTAAAAAATTATTTTTATAGTATTTATAATGATACTTTAAAAAAAAGAAGGTGCAAAAATGAAATTAATCTTAATACCTCCTTTATTATTCAACAATTATCCATTAAATTCCTAGCTACTTATCCAGATTCTCTTATTTTGAGGAAAAATTCTTCAATTATCGCAGAGAATGTCCAAAAAAGAGCTCAAGAAATTATTCACGAAGGTGGTCTTTTATCAGAATCTGGAAAAATACTATATCAAAATTTTTCTCAATGGTTAAATTCTAGTAATGGAAAATTAAATCCTGGAACCACAGCAGATTTTATTGCAGTGCTACTATTTCTTGCCCATTTGATAGGTTGGCTTCCATCTTAAGTTAAGATTTTTACAGCTGATTCGTATTTATCGAGTAAACCTTTAATCCGAGAAGGATCAATCTGTAATCTTAATGCTGCTGATCGTATACTTCTTGTTCCGTTCAAAATTTTTGCTAAATCACTTAATAATTTAAAATCCTCTTTTTGAAATCCTTGTAGACTTAATAGAGGGATTAAATCCTCAGGAATGACTTCAAGTTCAGGTTTATAATCTTCTCTCTGAATTATCTGTCTTTGAAGAAGTTCAGAAAGGTACGAATTTAATTTTGTCTTGGTAATATCAAAATTCTTTACCAAATTTGTGTAGGAACATCCATCTCCAATATATTTAATAATTTGAATTATTTTTTTCGAATTAAATTTATTAATTAATAGTAAATTTTCTTTACTTCCTTCATCTAAAAAAAGAGGTGCTTTTATTGTTGTTTTAAAGCGATCCCATGGAAAATACTCCATTCGCAAAAAAATTAAATTAGTTTTCCATAAAAAAAAGAAAATTTCTCTAAGTGAATCTATTGATATTGAATATACCTCACTAAATTCGAGAATAGACCACGTTCCATCTAATTTTTCCCAAATTTGATTTAAAAATGAAATGTTATAATCATTCTGACAAATTTCTATCAGATAATTAAATGTTTCAGGAAGATGATTTGCGTCAAGATTATGATAATTAAATCGTTTTTCTGGAATTAAAAATGATGGGAGTAGATATTCAGCCAAATTTCTTGCAATCATGCGTAAAAATATGAATTTTTTAAGGTTAATAAAATAATCTTTCTCTTGGTTAATGTTCTTCTTATTTTGAATCTTTTCACTCTTTTTTTGATTAGCATTGTTTTTAACTTGATTTATATCATTCTTTATTTGTATTTTTCCTTTAATTTCGCTGAATTTCTCATCTGAAAAAGTCTGCCCACCAATCATTTCGATATTAGGATTGTTATTTATAAAAATACTATAATCTTGTTCTAAATCTTCTAACAGTGGATCAATAT